>NZ_CDSBKL010000044.1:0-17191 GCF_977115555.1 Aquiflexum sp. | reverse complement strand
CGCGTTCTCGGGCTGTCGGGACTGCAGAGTGAAAACGGAGACTCAAAACTGGATTTTTTGGTTGTCTGCTTCGCTTTTTCGGGTTGTAGGGACTGCAAACTTGGATTTTTGATTATCATTCTAAGTCTTTAACATTTTTAAAAATGTTCAGAAAAGGAATGACATGTTGGATTCTCCAGTATCAATAGGAATGTGGCTTTAGCCCATTCAATAAAAATGCCAAGCAACAAATCGGCTTTAGCCAAAACATTAAGATTGGATTTATGGAGTTGGATTTAATTTGGCTAAAGCCTGGGGAGATGATCGATGCTTTTCTTTCCCCTCCAGCTAAAGCAGGAGGAAATTCAATCTAAAAAATTAGGTTTATTGAAATCAGAATCAAGATGTCAGCAGCTCTGATGATGTCATGGTAATGAATAATGATGAGATTCTGGTTTTTATTTGAGGACTGTATAACGCTATTTCAGTATGGGACAGGCCGGTCAAAAAAAAGCCCTTGGAACCAAGTTCCAAGGGCTTTTCTATTGCCTGGTGGATTGGTTTCCCAGTGGGAAAATCAATCATTTTTTTTGCCGTCTTTTTTAGCTTTCTTTTCAGCTCTTTTTTCTTTGAGGTTTTTACCAGGCTTCTTTTTCTCTTCTTTTTTTACTGTTTTTTCTTTTGACATGGCTAGTAAATTTTATAAAAGTTAGCTTTAAATCTGCAAATCTCCAATGAAGGTATTAGGATTATTTTGAACCATCCAATACAATAGTGACAAGTACATTTTTTTTATCGAAAGTATTCAAACTACCTTTTCTACGACCCTGCTGAGTTTTTGTTGTACTTCTTTGGCGAGGGTCTCAATGGCCTCATTTCCCATGCTACCCATAGCTGCTACCGGTTCGACTGCAGATACCTCAATTTCCCCGTTTTCCAATTCCCGCAGCGTGACGTTGCAGGGAAGCATGATACTCATATGAGGGTCTATGCTCAATACTTTGTCAGCATAGACAGGATTGCATGCTCCCAAAATCATGAAAGGCTTATAGTCCTTGTCCAATTTCTTTTTCATCGTGGCCTGAATATCTATTTCAGTCAATACGCCAAAGCCTTCAGACTTTAAGGCCTCTGTGATTTTTTCTTTGACAGCAAGGAAATCTTGCTTGGGGAGGGTTTTTGAGATGTGGTAAGTCATACAATATTTTGGTTTATTTTTTAAATCTAGTCCAATCGACTCTTAAAAAAGGTGATAATTGTTACGCTAGTCTGTATACTTCTTAAACAGGTTGGGTTCAGTTAAGGTCTTTTATTCAAAAAAAATTATTCAATCTTTCGGAGCAGCGTTTTCTTCAATTACATCTTGCCCGATATGGAAAACAATGTCGTCTTTGGATTTTGTCTCGCCTGTGTAAAAATTATGGACCCCCAACATAAAAGCCACAATCAAAGCCCAAACTATGTTTCTGAATGATTTCCAAGCTGATTTGAAAATTTTGGACAAGAGTTTCATATTTCTGCTAAATCAGATTTTACAATTTTCTTTCTTCTAAGCCAAAATCTAAAAGGAAAAAAAATCCCTAATAATTAACAGCTTTTCAAAAACGGTTCCAGAAATGTTTTCTGTCAATATGTCTGATTGTCAAGGTTTTTCAATGTTGACATAAAACCTGTCTGTATGAAAGTTTAAATCCTTGAGTTGGGAATTTCCCAACTCCATTTTTTGCCAATCTGAGTTTGGATAAAGCCATTTCTTTTGACCCGAAGCATTTTGAAATGAAACCGGCATGGCAAATCCTTCGGTATTTGCTTTCCATCTGTATTGGAGGATATTGCCTGATGACCTTTCTTTTATTTGAATTTCAAGAACCGGAATTTCGGTCAACCTGAGGTATTGGTCAAACAGGGTCCTAAGGTCTTTTCCGGTTTTTTGGTTGAAGTATTCCAAAATCTGATACGTATTGATGCTTTGGTATTTGAAGTCTCTTGGAATCCCTTTTATTATTTCAAACCATACTTTGTCATCGTCAATCACATGCCTCAGTGTGTTCAGGAAAAGCGCACCCTTCGCATACATGTCCCAAATATTGTAATGGACATGGTTGACACCGAAATGGCCGATGACAGGCTGTTTGTTGGAGATGCTTGGTTTCATGGCGTTGAGATATACTAAGGCTTCCTCGTAACTGTATTGTTCCTCGATAAAAATCGCTTCTGCATAAGTTGCAAAAGCTTCATGGATCCAAAGTTCAGCGTTGTCGGTGCAACTCACACTGTTGCCCCACCACTCATGGGCAAACTCATGCAGGAGGATCTGATCGGGAAGTTCTCCTGAGGCAAAGTCAGGTTTTGTTTTTTCTTGACCATCAGATGCGTCATCTTGGAAAAAGTCAAAACCCAAAGCCACCGCACTCTGATGTTCCATGGCATGTGGGGTTTCAATGAATTTGATGCCATCTCTAGGAAAAGGATAGGGTCCAAAATACTTCTCAAAGGTTTCTAGGACTTTTTCTGTTATAGCATATTTGGAACTTACGTTGTCGAGATGGTAATCCATCACATGGTATTCCACATCCAATTCCCCTTCAAGTGAAGGGAAAACTTTCTTAATCTGATCATATTTCCCAATGTTCAGGGTGATGTTGTAGTTGTTGATAGGGTAGAAGACATGCCAGGTAGTTCGGGTTTTGCCATTTTCCAATTTCATTTTCTCCATCAACCTGCCATTCGCCACTGCGACCAAATCTGAGGGATTGGTGATGCTGATGGCTGCGGAATCAGGTTCATCTGACAGGTGGTCTTTGGTTGGCCACCAACCGCTTGCGCCGTAACCTTGGCAAATGGCCTGCATCCATGGATTATCATTGTCATCTGTAAACCATAAGAATGAAGCAAACATGGGTGTCAAAGGATCAAAATCCAATGGTCTTCCCCCAAAATATACCTTGATCTCTTCGATTGTGTCTTTTTGTAATTGCTCCCCAAATGAAACATACACCGCATCGTACTCCCTTTCAAATTCCAAGGACTTTGACTTGTAGACAATGCTGTCAATCTCCATTCCCGAATACAGGTCAATCTGGATTTTATCCGTTGGTTCCACCACCCTAAATCTGATCAGACTGCTTCCTTTGATCTCTTCCGCTTCGGGAAATACTTCCACATCCAAATGGTAATAGCCCACATCGAAGGCTGTCCGCAACGGGGTCAGCGTTCCTTTCAGTGTATCCAACCTCGAAAATTGATAGGGCTTGTACTCGGGAAAATTATTCTTCATCCCATAATTTCTTTCATCGGTCTCTATTCCTCTGGATTTATCAAAATCTCTCCAAAACTCTGGTCGGTAGTTTGCCTCAAAGGATTTTTCAGCTTTACCAAGGTCATGAGAAAGAAAACCCGAATCAGGGAAAACAGGATTTTTGGCATATGCTGTAGTTTTATAATGGAGTTTTTGAACCAATGGCAGATGGTCCATGTCCCGTTTTTTGCTGTTGACGATGAAGTTTTTTTCTGCATTGACCTCATCCAGGTACCAGATTCCATCCTTCAGTCTGTATTGGAGGACCTCCCGCCATTCGCCTTCTTTGTAGTGGAATTTGTACAGGTTGGTCACCATGATATAGCCGGCATTGGAAGTCAGTCTCCTATACACCTTATCCGTAGACCAGACATCCCATTTTGCAAAAGCTTTGGTTTTCTCATCAATAAAAATATAGCCGTTCCAGATCCCGTACTTCTTAAAATTTTTTGGATGGAGTTTGATCTTATAAGTTGGCCTTCCTTCAAAATTGATCAAGTCCTCCAATTCAAAACGGTAACTGTCCAGCCAAGGATCCCTGAGGGTAGTGGTAAAATCCCTTGCCACATCTCTATTTTGCAGCATGTGAATGCCCAATTCCCAAGGTGTTAGCATCATGATTTTCCAGTCATCAATCTCGGAAGGTTTTGTTCTGATTTCCCTGACAATGATCGAGTCCCCCACAATGTTTTTTTTGTTGTTGTGGGCAATAAACGGAGGCTTATAGATATCCAAAAAGGCTTCTGTGTAACGCAGGTTTTTGTCTCCCAAAATGGTGTAATTTTTATAATACCCACTCAATAGGGTGGTGTCAATGCCATAATTTTCAGGAATGTTTTGTATGGCCTCCCTCATCAAAGCAAGAGGATCAATCGGCTTGACATCCACGGTTTGTAGGGTGATGATATCCTGTTCCATTTCGACCAACAATTGTGAACCGGCTTGGGATACATTTAGTGCCACAGGTTTATAACCCATGCACGAAAAATTGATGATCGCTGTTCTGGTTGAAAGTGTTAGAGAAAAGTTTCCGTTTAGGTCAGCTACTGTGCTTGCATTATATTGGGTATTTCCCACATTGACAAATGGAATGGGTTCTTTGCTAGTCTTATCAATGATTTTGCCACGAATGGTAAAGTTTTGCGAATAGCCATTAAAAGCCGAAAAAGTAATAGTAGTGATAACAATAAAAATACACTTGAGGTGAAAATGGAATTGGTGGTTCATAGGTAACCTATCAATAATTTTTTCTAAAAATACGGATACCCAAATCGAAAAGTGAATTTATAACCGGGCAATTGAGCTCAAATCCAGATTTGAGCATAAAAATCAGGACTTACACTTTTGCTTTTTTCTCTTCCATTCCTACAAGATAAACCTTTGGGCTCATGTTTTTTACTTTCTTGAAAGCCCTTTGAAAAGTAGCAGGTGAATTGAAACCACATTCTTGAGCTACCCCGAAAATGGTCAGGTTGGTTTTTTTTTCATTGGCCATGGAACCGCAAAATGCCTCAACCCTCTTGTAATTGATGAAATCATTGAAATTGGTGTTTCCTGCCTGATTAAGGGCATAAGAAATTTCTTTTGGAGCAATGCCCAAGTGGTCTGCAAAAATCTGAAGGGTAAGATTGGGATTGAGATATAGGTGGTCTTTATCCATCGTTTTATGCAAAAGTTCCAATGTCCCAAATGCTTCCGGATTGGTTTCTTTGGATTTGGGTGAATTCTCAGTCTGGATTGATTTGACTTTCCAAAAACCCGCCATGGCGGACCAATATAAAAACATCACCAAAAAAAGTTCAATGGGATAGTAATGGGAGCCATATTCTCCATTGTACCAAATGGGGGCAATTAATGTAAGCGTCCATCCTATTGCAAATATTATTTGAAATAAAAGGATACTTTTGACCCAATGTAAAATCTCTTTTTTGTCAGGATCTGATTTGAGAATAGCGCTTTTCCTTTTTACCAGAATCACTGAAATAATGGTAAAAAACACAAACACCAATAGACTCCAAACTTCACTGTAGATATCATATATCCGAAACAACCAGGTCAAGGGAAGCTCGATTTCCTTCCAATCCAATTTGAAATAGGCAAAATACCCAAAGGATTTGACAAGGGCATAGGTCAATTGGAAAAGAAATGGGGAAAATGCAAGAAGGGTTTCTTTTCTGCTTGGGCTAAATCCGATATTCAGCAAGGATTTGAAATAAAGATAGAATCCCGGTCCGATCAGGAAAATCGTAACAAATGGAAAAAAATCAAAGAAGATGATGTATTGGTCCAATCCTGCACTCCAGTTGAAAGTCTCAAATGCATTGTAAACCAAAGCCAACATGACTAAGGCAAGAAATATTCGGCCCGGATGCTTTTTGTGAAAAAGGAGAATCCCAATAAAGACCAAGCCTTGAATCGCACCAAAAAGTATCAATATATTGATCCAATGAAAATCCAGCTGCATAGGTGGAAAACTAGTATTTCAGATGGAATTTACCAAGAATCTTTCGATTTTAAGAAGTAGTCAACGCCATTAGCCTTGAGGTGAATAGGTTAGATTCATGCCTATGGCTTTTATTTTCTAACCAAAATGGCGCATTAACATTCTTTCACACATTATTATTTTTTGCCAGGCAACGTCTGGGTAAATTTTCAGGTTCCAATTTTTGAAAACCACACAGACCCTTGGAAGAAACGGAAATCATAGCAGGTTGCATCAAAAACGACACCAATGTCCAAAGGTACCTCTTTGACATGCATTACAGGCGAACCTTCCATGTGGCCATGCGGTACCTGTCCAACTACCATGATACCGAAGATGTGCTTTCGATTTCATACACGAGGATTTTCAAGAACATTGGCAACTTCGATTACCGAGGAGAAGGGAGTCTACAAAAATGGATCAACACTGTAGTCATCAATGAATCCATCAGGTTTTTGAAAAGCAAAAAAGCACTGGTTTTTCAGGAAGATGAAACGATCCTGACTTTGAATGCGAGCCTCGAAGTTAACAGTGATTTTATCGATGCAGAAGAAGTATATCAGCTTTTGGAAGCGATGCCCAAAGGCTACAGAACTGTTTTCAACCTCTTTGCCATAGAAGGATATTCACATAAGGAGATTGGTGAGATACTTCAAATCAATGAAAACACCTCGAAATCCCAACTCAGCAAAGCAAGAAATTACATGATTCTCAAATTAAAAAAATCAAGCCATGCACTTAAATGAAATAGATGAAATCATCAAAAGGGGCCTGCAGGAATCCGAAAGAAGGTTCGAAAACTATGCACTAGATACCAAAGCAAGGATATGGGAGGCTATAGATAAGCCTAAGAAAAAATCAGGCCTGTATTTGGGGTTTGTTTTGGCTATGGCAGCGGCTATTACCCTATTGCTTGTCTCCTCCTTCCTTTTTTTGAGATTACAGTCAAAGGAAAAAGAACTCGTTGCCTTGCAAATTGATAGGAATAGAGAGAGTCCCTCTGAAGTATCAGGTACTGAAATTCTCAAGTCTGATGAGCTCGTGGAAACTGATAAAGCTCCAACAATAATTGAGGAACCAATCTCTGAAACCAAACCTGAGAAAAGTATCCAATTCGTAAAAAGACAAAATTTAGCCAAGGCAATAGATAAGGAAATAATTAATGAAGTCTATCCTGAAATTGACTTGCCTATGGAATCATTGGTGATCGTGCCTTACTCAGAAATTGAGATTCCCGAAATACTTCCCCTGGTATCGAAAGCTGAATTGCTTTTATCTCATCAAGAAAAAGAAGAAACGCTAAAGGATCCTGTGATCAAAAAACAAAGTAATCTGAGGTTCAGGTTTGGAAGCAATAGCCAAACGTTTAATTCTGGAAAATCACTTGCACTCAATATCAAATTCTAAAAAACTAAACCAACTATATTATGAAATCTACCACACCATTGATCTTTTTATTGCTTTGCCTATTCAATGTTGGCAATGTCTTCGCCCAGAGCGATAATGTTCCAAGGGATACGATTTATTATCATGGAAACGAAAGCCTTAGCATGTATATCCTGTCAGCTGATTACCATGAACTAAGCGAAGATAGCCGATTGCTTACCATCATGCAGGATTTCCAAAGCAGGCTAAAGGAAATGAAAGGTGACATTCCTCAAAATGAATCCTATATCATTGAGTACAAGTTTCAAACAAAAATTGAAATTCTCCAGAGCAATAAGATTGTCAGTTATTCCTTGTCAGCAAATAGCGGACCGACCGAGAATTTCCGAAATCAGGCCATCCTCACAATTCCACAGAGTAGGAATCAAGTAAATATCCAGTTCAACGATGCGGAGGCCCTGATGAATGCAGATTTCAAAGCCTTATTGGAAGGAATCGTAGCTGAACTTCCGGAGAAAAACAGGCACTTGCGGTTTTTGGAATATCAGTATGAAGGGGAGATAGGTAAATCCAAATTGATTGAAAACAAGGTTTCAGGGGATATGGATATGTTAAGATTGAGTGCTGGTATTGGTGCAAATGTCTACAGAAGCAAGTTTCTTACAGATATTTCAGGTGAGCTCGCTTTCCAATTTAATAAAAAAGGGATTTTGAAAAACCAGTTTTACGCTTCTACAAACCTCATGTTTTCATTTAATGAGGATAATTCCCCCGTTATCAACACCTTTGTCAATTTGGGATATAAAGTGAACTTTTCGAGCCAAAAGGATGATCCAAATTGGTTGGGCATGGAGTTTGGTACCATTGTCAATAGAAACGGAGATGTATTCAAACCCAACACGATGAGATTCGGTTTAAATTGGGCTGTTGGAAAAGGAATATCCGTGGCACCTCAGCTTTATTTCAATGGGTTTTTCAAGGAAGTTACCCCAGGATTCAGAATTGGGATTGGGTTTTAAATCTTAAATCGAGTAAAATTAAACGCAGTCTGGAAAGGCTGCGTTTTTTTGTGTATTTGTTTTTTGTTTCACCCCTTCAGGGCTAGTGCCAAATTTATTCGGCCGTGTTTAGATGGGCTTCACCCATCCTTAGGATATTTCGCCCCTTCAGGGCTTATTTTGGATGGGCTTTACCGACCCTGAGGCAGTTTGCTAGGCAGCTTATTTTATAGATTCCGCGAGATCCCAAAGAATTTGGGCAAGTTTTTTTTGGTTTTAGATATCAAAAAACCCCGGTCGTATTTTTCGGCCGGGGTTTGGTTTTTTTTTAAAGAAGTCTATTGGTCAGGATCAACTCAAGGATTGGTTTTCTCTGCCTGAAAGTTCAAGGATTTTGTCAAACTCTTCCGGTGTAAGGTCTTTGAAGAAATAGTTTACAGGATTGACAAACCTCCCGTCCTTCATGATTTCATAGTGCACATGTGGGGCAGTGGAGGAGCCGGTATTTCCCACTGTTCCGATAAGGTCTCCGCGTTTGACTTTTTGACCTCTTTTGACTTTGAATTCATTCATGTGGGCATAGCGGGTTATGAACCCAAAACCATGGTCTATTTCAATATGCTTTCCATATCCTCCAAAAACGGTTTTGACTGAAATGACCACTCCGTCACCTGTTGCATAAATTGGTGTTCCTTTTGGTGCAGCAAAATCCACCCCTTTGTGCATTTTCCTAACTTTCAGGATGGGATGGATTCTCATTCCGTATCCTGAGGCAAGCATGTTTAGGCTTTCATTTAGAATCGGTTGGATCGCAGGAACGGCAGCCCAATATTCCTCTTTTTTGTAAGCCATGTCTGTCACCTCATCATAGCTGACGGATTGTACATACATCTGACGCTTCAAGGCATCCACTTTTTGGGAAAGGGAAATGACAAGATCTTCTTGTTTCAACCCTTTTTCTTTGATCTCTTTGTATCTGTCTGATCCACCAATACCGGCATTTCTCATTTCGCCAGGAATGGGTTCGGTTTCAAAAATGATCCTGTAGAGGTTGTCATCTCTTTGCTGGAGATCTCCCATCATGTGGTTCAGTTTTGTGACTTCCCCTTCCAAAAGCTGGTAGTAGAGGGTAAGTTCCTGATTTTCTTTCTTAAGCATCAGCTCTTTTGGGCTTTCAAAAAAATAATTGAATGAAAGCAGCATGATGACTGCAAATACGGAGGCGAGGGAAAAGAAACCAAGAGAATTGAGGACAATATCCCAGTTGCTTCGCTTGTATCGCTCGTACTTACAGGTTTTGGGGTCGTAGTAATATTTTATTCTACTCATTACGGATTGCGAGGTAAATATTCTAATTTTGTGCCCCTGTGGCAGTTGGGTGATAGCAGTTGGGGCGTCACAAATATAGGAAATAAAATAGATAATCCGAAAATAGTCAATAGGTTAGATGAAAGCCAAAGAAATCAGAAATTTATTTATAGAATTTTTTGAATCAAAAAAGCACCAGTATGTCCCTTCTTCGCCGATTGTGGTCAAGAATGACCCTACTCTGATGTTTACCAATGCAGGTATGAATCAGTTCAAGGATTATTTTTTGGGAAATGAAGAACCGAAGTTTCTCCGGGTAGCCAACAGTCAAAAATGTTTGCGGGTTTCCGGCAAGCACAATGACTTGGAAGAAGTAGGGGTGGACACTTACCACCACACCATGTTTGAGATGCTGGGCAACTGGTCATTTGGTGATTACTTCAAGAAAGAGGCCATCGAATGGGCTTGGGAATTGTTGACAGAAGTCTATCAGTTGCCAAAAGACAGGTTGTATGTTTCTGTTTTTGGAGGAGATGCCGGAGACAATTTGGATAGGGACATGGAAGCTTTTCAGATTTGGAGCAAAATCCTACCTGAGAGCAGAATTATTTTTGGAAGCAAGAAAGATAATTTTTGGGAAATGGGTGATACAGGTCCATGCGGGCCTTGCTCAGAAATCCACGTGGACTTAAGGCATGATGGGGAAAGGGAGCAAGTGAACGGCTATGACCTTGTCAATAACGACCATCCTCAAGTTATCGAAATCTGGAATTTGGTTTTCATGCAGTTCAACAGGATTTCGGACGGAAGTCTGAAAGAACTCCCTGCCAAACATGTAGATACTGGAATGGGTTTTGAAAGGCTTGTAAGGGCCATCCAAAACAAGTCTTCCAATTATGATACAGATGTTTTTACGCCATTTATTCAGGCTATAGCTACCAAATCCGGAAAGGAATATGGTAAGGATGAAAAGATAGATATCGCCATGCGTGTGATTGTGGACCATATCAGGGCCATTTCATTTACCATTGCAGACGGTCAACTTCCTTCCAACAACAAGGCAGGCTATGTGATCCGAAGGATTTTGAGAAGGGCGGTCAGGTATGGTTATACTTTCCTTGGCTTCCAAAGACCGTTTTTGTACGAGCTTCTGCCTTTGCTTGCAGAGACATTTGGGGATATTTTCCCTGAGGTAGCCGCGCAACAGGATTTTATCGCCAAAGTAATCATGGAAGAAGAAAACTCTTTTCTGAGGACTTTGGACAACGGACTTAAAAAACTCGATCAGATCAAAGAAGAAATGGCTGCTTCAGGTCAACAGGTAATTGACGGAAAAACCGCTTTTGAATTGTATGATACTTTTGGTTTTCCATTAGACCTAACTTCCCTGATCGCCAGGGAAAATGGTCTTTCGGTGGATGAGAAAGGTTTCGGTGTAGAAATGGATAAGCAAAAAACCAGATCCAGAGCAGCTGCTGAGCAGGAGACAGGAGATTGGGTCATGGTAGGAGAAGATGAAGGAGTAGAGTTTATTGGATATGACTATTTGGAATCCCAAAGCAGAATTGTCAAATACCGACAGATCAAAGACAAAAAAGGAGACAGGTTCCAATTGGTATTGGACAGGACACCCTTTTATGCCGAAAGTGGAGGACAGGTTGGAGATAAAGGTTTGTTACAATCTGATAATGAAAGCATCAAAGTCTTAGATACCAAAAAGGAAAACGACCTGATCGTACATTTTGTGGACAGGCTTCCTTCTAAGCCCGAGGCTTTATTCACTTCCAAAGTTGACGGGGGTAAAAGGAAGCTGAGCATGAACAACCACACTGCCACCCACTTGTTGCATGCGGCGCTCAAGCAGGTATTGGGCGATCATGTGCAGCAAAAGGGTTCTTTGGTCAATGAGGAAATCCTCCGTTTTGACTTTTCCCATTTTGCGAAGCTGACTGAAGAGGAAATCTCCCAAGTAGAAAGTATCGTCAATACCAAAATCAGGGAAAACATTGCGCTCAATGAGCAAAGAAATGTACCCATTGCTGAGGCAAAAAACCAAGGCGCTACGGCATTGTTTGGGGAGAAGTATGGTGATTTTGTGAGGGTAATTACCTTTGACAGGAATTTTTCTGTGGAACTCTGTGGCGGTACACACGTATCATCGACAGGCGTTATCGGTTTGTTTAAGATTGTTTCTGAAGGATCAATATCAGCAGGAGTCAGAAGGATAGAGGCGATCACTGCTGATGCCGCGGAGGCTTATGTGAATGAACAGTTCCAATTAGTAAAGGAAATTCAGGAATTGTTAAAAAATCCGAGAGATGTCAAAAAATCAATCGAGGCTTTGCTTCAGGAGCGGAATGAGCTTAGGAAGGAATTGGAGTCTGTCCAAACCCAACAGGCTGGAGCACTCAAGCAAGAACTGATAGGCTCTATCCAAGAAGTAAATGGAACGAAGCAGATTATTGCTAAGATTTCGATGCCATCTGCTGATGCCTTGAAGAAACTCGCCTTTGAGCTGAAGAATGAGGTGGAAAATGTGATAGCCGTATTGGCTGCTGAAATTGACGGTAAACCGCAGGTGGCAGTTCTGATCAGCGAGAACCTAGTCACTGAAAAATCACTGAATGCAGGGGTATTGGTCAGGGATTTGGCAAAAGAAATCGATGGAGGAGGAGGAGGACAGCCTTTCTTCGCTACCGCCGGAGGCAAAAATCTTTCCGGGTTGCCGGCAGTATTGGTAAAGGCCAAGTTGCTTTTAGGTAGTTTATAAAAGAATAAAGAGTTCCAAATTTGGTTTTAGACTATATTGAATCCAATTTTAGGACTATTGTAATACAGAATAAAAAAGACAAGATGCTTTCAGCAGAAGTAAAAAACAAGTATGAATTGGTCATTGGACTTGAGGTACATGCCCAGTTGCTGACACAGAGTAAGATGTACACTTCTGATTCCACGGAGTTTGGAAATCTACCCAATACACATATTTCAGTTATTACCCTTGGTCATCCCGGTACCCTTCCCAAGGTGAACAGGAAGGCAGTTGAATTTGCCATCAAGATGGGATTGGCCTGCGATTGCGAGATCACAAGGCATAATATTTTTGCAAGGAAGAATTATTTTTATCCGGACCTTCCCAAAGGTTACCAGATTACTCAGGACAAAAATCCGATTTGTGTTGGGGGAAATGTTCCCATCACACTTCCTGACGGCAGCAAAAAATCTGTTGCCCTGACAAGAATCCACATGGAGGAAGATGCAGGGAAATCCATGCACCTTGCAGGAGAAGTGGATACTTTAGTGGATTTCAATAGAGCAGGGGTACCATTGATAGAAATCGTTTCGGAGCCGGACATGCGTTCTTCTGATGAGGCATATGCCTATTTGGTAGAAATCAAGAAACTCGTCAGGTATCTTGATATCTGTGACGGAAACATGGAAGAAGGGTCTTTGCGCTGTGATGCCAATGTTTCTGTAAGGTTGAGAGGTGCTGCTGAATACGGAAAGAAAGTCGAGGTCAAAAACATGAACTCCTTTAGGAATGTCGTCAGGGCGATTGAGCATGAGTTTGAGAGGCAGGTAGAAATGGCTGAATCAAATATTGAAATCATCTCCGAAACCAGGACATTTGATGCGACTACTGGTTTGACGGCTAGCATGCGAACCAAAGAAGACCTTAACGACTATAGGTATTTCCCTGAGCCTGACCTTAGCCCTGTTATTGTTTCAGAGGAATGGCTTGAAAGTGTCAAAACTTCTATGCCGGCATTGCCACGTGAATTGCACCATAAATTCATAAACCAATATGGTCTTTCAGAATATGATGCGGGTGTTTTGACTGACAGCAAAGAAATCGCACTTTATTATGAAGACGTATGTCTCCATACCCAAAATTACAAAGGTGCAGCCAATTGGGTGATGGGTCCTGTCAAATCCTATCTGAATGAACTCACACTTCATATTTCTGATTTTCCGATTCCCGCGAAAAGTTTGGCAGAATTGATTGCAATCATTGATGAAGGAAAGATCAACTTTTCTGTGGCTTCACAGAAAGTATATCCGGAGATGTTACTCCATAAGACAAAGCGTCCAATCGAAATCGCTCAAGACCTTAACCTCATCCAAGAGAGTGACGAAGGTTCTTTGATGCCAATCATAGAGACTGTTTTGTCTGAAAATGCTGCGAAAGTAGCAGAATACCGTTCCGGCAAAAAAGGATTGATGGGAATGTTTATGGGACAGGTAATGAAAAAATCCCAAGGAAAAGCCGACCCGAAAGTAGCTACTAAATTATTGACCGAAATACTTGAAAATTGACATGAAAAATCCATTTGTTAAATATTTTTCTTTTGTACTTGTGGTTTTGTTTGCTGCCTGTGAGAAAGATAGTAAGCAGGAATTTGATGGCGCTGTAATGGTATCTGGGGAAGTGAAAAACGCTCCTGAGGGAAAAATCGAGATTTATAAGTTTGCAAATGAAAGTACAGAAATCATAAGTGAAATCCCGATGGGTTCGGGTGGTGACTTCGAATATGAACTCAGTTTGGAGGGACCTGGGTTTTTTGAGTTGCATTTTATGAACCAAAAAATAGTCAAACTCGCACTATTTGAAGAAGATGTGGAAGTTTTTTATGACTTCAATGACGAGGCAAGCCTTAGGGTAGAAGGAGCGGAAGATTCCAAAAACCTTCAAAAGGTTGAGGCTTTGATAGCTGAATACCAAAAAACCGTTAACGATTTGAATACAGCTTATTTTGAAGCGATGAGCAAAAGGGATCAGGAAGCCATCAAGTCTATTCAGGCTACGGCTATGAACCTTGAAATTACCCAAAGTGAAAAGGTGAAGGAAGTTCTTTCCACTATGGACGGCAGCTTTGCCACGATGGCGGGTATTTCGATGTTGAACATCAAAAGCGATTTCCAGTTCATCGATGAATTGGTAACAGGACTGAATGAAAAATATCCCAACACCAAGATGATTCAATCTTTATTGCTTCAATTGGATGATCTGCGTGCCTTGTCCATTGGTCAGGTGGCGCCGGAGATTTCATTACCGAATCCCAATGGGGAATTGATAAAATTGTCGGATCTGAGAGGAAAGTATGTTTTGATTGATTTTTGGGCAGCATGGTGCAGGCCATGCCGAGAAGAGAATCCCAATGTGGTTCGTCTTTACAATCAATATAAGGATCAGGGATTTGAGGTATTTGGTGTTTCTTTGGACAGGACCAAAGAGGCATGGATCAAAGCTATCGCTGACGATAACCTCACTTGGACCCATGTTTCTGATTTGAAATATTTCAACTCGGAAGCAGCAGCAACTTATCAGATCAATGCTATCCCGGCTACTTATATGCTCGATCCTGAAGGAAAGATTATTGGTAAGGATTTGAGAGGAGCTAGCCTAGAGAACAAACTAAAGGAGATTTTTGATTAAATTCTGATGGAATACCCATTCATTGGGTAAAAGAACTGAGGTCAGTCGGATTAATGAAGATTTTTTACCGACTATACCATCTGAATTGATAAAAAAAGGAAAATTCAATTAGATTTGTGTAGGATTTAAAATGCCCAATTTATAAAGCATTTGCAAAAGAAGCCATTCAAAAATCAAAAAATCAGGTTTGAAAATTTCTTACAAAACCCAATCATAATTACCCAAATTCAAAAAGTCTATTAAACTAATCAATTAACTAAACATGAAAAAAAGAACCGCCAAATCAACTTTAAGCAGGGTGTTGACTATTGCCCTGTTTGGATTGCTTGCTCTTGGAGCTTGCAAGGGGAAAAAGAAAGTCGTGGCTGCTCCCGAGCCGGCTCCTGTAGAAGAAGTAAAACCAACACCTCCGCCACCGCCACCGGCAGGACCATCCGCTGAAGAAGTTGCTGTCAGTAAGTTAGAGAATTATTTCAACAGCATCGCCGGATCTTCCAATCTTGATGCAGCCAACAGGACTATCCAAGAGGCCAAAGGGATGTTTTCAAATCCATCAACACCTGTGTTGATTGTCATTCATGAAGCAAATGGTATAAAAGATTACGATGAACCTACCACAGTAGAGAAATACCTTAACTATCTAAAGGATACTAAGAAAAACCTAAACTTCATTTCTGATATCAGACTTGATGGAAATGGAAAAGTTTCTGAATTGGAATTGCGTCGTAAAAAATAACATTCACCGAAAAATCACTAGATAATGAAAAAATATATCCCTCTTTTCGTGTTACTCTTTTTTGCTTCAGCGACAATTACGTTGGCTCAGACTGATAACATCAGCCCTGCAAGAAAGCAGGCTATCGATTCCCTGGCTTTGGAAAAAGTAAAGGACCTCAGCAAATACATCAGCATCATCGGCAGCAAAGAAACACAATTCTCAGAAGCCAACCGCGTTATGGATAGGGCTGAGGAGTTATTCGCTCCTGATGCTGAAATGGGAGTGTCCTCTTTGAGCCGCAAGGAGATTGCCTATTACAAAGTCAGAAACTACTTCGAAAGATTGATGGCATTGAACTATGACCGCGTCAACATCACTTGGTATGACATCCACTACATCAGTGATCTTGAGAGACAGCCTGATGGCCGCTACGTAGGTGTCATCACAGTGTATCAGAGATTCGAAGGTACTTCGATCGAAACAGGCTTGAACTACAGAGACACGACCAAAAAAGATATCACGATCTATGTTGAGAAAAAACAAACCCAAATTGCGGGAAGAACGATCGAATTCTGGGATGTGATGCTAGGAGATATCCGTGTGACTGAAACCGCTGCATGAGAAAAATAATTTTCGTATTAACATTAATGATTACATCCTATGGATTGGCACCGGGGCAAGGTTTATTTAGCCCCGGTTCCCCCAAGGATGATGGCAGATTTGCTGCTTCGACCAAGCAGGTCAACCAATTTTTTAGAAGATTCAATGCCGAAGAAAGCCAGGATGGCAACACAAGATATTATTCCGGAGATGCCTTGTTTAGAGACAGGGAATTAAGAGGTAAATTCATCAGTATTCTGTTTGACAATGAAACCTCGGGAATTTCTGGAGAAATGAAAACGGAGTTTATGAGGGAAGTGCTCTCAGAATCCCAACCACAATTTTTGAATTTTCATGAAGGAGAATGGTTTGCTGAAGTGGTATCAGTTTTTCAATATAAAGGCAGAAATGAAAATGTTACCCTTTTCCTAAAAATTCAACCCGAGGGTTTGGGTTATGAGTGGGTCATAGATAAAGTAGTATTTCAGCCATTCAAAGATATTTTTAATAAAAAAACCGGAGCGGATAAAAATTTCATCCATCCATTGAGCCATGAATTGGGTTTCATGAACCTGCGCAAGGCATTTGAAAACTCTGATACACCCGAATCATATACCTCCAAAGAATATGTGCCTGATTACCTCACCTTATTTTTATACGAACTAAAAAAAGGTAGCATCAAATTTGAAACAATATCCGATGTCAAGTTTCATTTCTTCCAAATCAATAATTGGTATTTTGAATTGGACCAATTCAATCGACCGGGCTTCAATACTGGATGGTTGATCGGAGATTTGGTAAAATTGAACCCCGGAGACAAAGAAACTATATTAGACTTTATATATGACCAGAAATAGGCAACTTCTCTTTTTGCTTCTTCTTTTTTTGGGAATCAACACTTCTGTCTTTTCCCAGGATTTGGGGGATTATTCCAAAGCAGACTTGAAAGAACTGACACAAAAAGTGGAAGATCAGGTACAGTTTTTGG
>NZ_CDSBKL010000043.1:0-17533 GCF_977115555.1 Aquiflexum sp. | reverse complement strand
AAATTTAAAAAAATCGCCTATATTCCTACTATAAAATTTATTTATAATTTCATAATAAGACCCACTATAAACCGTTATATCAAATATAAAATTGGAATAATCCATGAAAATAAAAGAAATGATATTGTTGCATGAAGAATTCCTAGCTGACTTTGGCTTCAGTTTGGAAAAGAAACAGCTTCATTATTCTAAGTCCATAACCCAAGGAAAACAAATAATATTTTTTCACCATACCCACTTCAATGACGCTTCTTATCTGGAATACCATTTAGGCTTAAGGTTTGACCTTGTCGAATCAATCATCCATAAATTCCTGCCAACGCTTGGGGATTACAAAGATCGAAGTATCACTTTGGTGGAAACATTAGATAAGATCGATCCCAAAATGCCAAAAAGATACTTTTTGGAAAATGATATGGAAATCAATCCTGTGATTGAAAAAGTGGAAGATTTTCTTGTCAAAGACGGTTTCCCGTGGATGGACCATTATTCTAAAGGGATTAGACTTGAAAGGTTTTTTAATGAAGATCCTGACAGAAACATTGTAACTCAGAATTTCACATACAGGTCATCTCGGGGTATTGCTTTGGCGAAACTCTACAATCCATCTAAGTATAAAGAAGTCCGGGATATATATTTGGCTAAAATGGACGAAATGCAAGTAACACCATTTACTGTAGCTTGCTTTTTAAACCTGTTGGGTTATCTCGATAACTTATAGTAATTTCCTTATTTAGCCAAATTTTAAGGCTTTTTAGGGCTTGATTGCAATCATAAGTTTGCTGTTGTTAGACTTTATTAGAAATTTTTTAAGCTGCTTTGGAAAAAGCATTGAACAATAAAAATATAGATTGGCAACCTTTCCTGGGATTATTATTTTTTGTCTTTTAAGGGTATTTTCAATGGCTTCAGCTGCTACCTGCTCGGGATCTAATATTGAAATTTTTTGGATCATATTACAATTGTTCAAAACCCTGGCTTGCCTGATATTTGAATTGATTCCACCTGGGCAAAGAACGGAGACATGGATATTTCGGTCTTCCAACTCTATTCCAAGACTTTGTGAAAAGTATTTGATAAATGATTTGGTGGCTCCATAAACCTGCTTGAAAGGACCTTCAAAGAAAATGATAATGCTGCTAACATTTAAAATATAAGACTCCGTTTGGTGTGCCAATATCTCGATCATACCGTGTGTAACACAAGTTAAAGCTTTGATATTCAATTGAATCATCCTGTTGAATACGTCAAAGTTTTCATCGGAAAATTGGTAATTACCTCCAATTCCTGCATTGTTGATTAGAAAGGTGACCGGATATTTTTTTGTTTTAACATAATTCAGGAGCTGAATACAGTTTTGGTCTTCCATCAAATCCAATTCCATACAGTCAACAAAAACATTGAAATTTGTTTCAATAAGTTTACAAAGATTCGGTAAACCTGAATTTGGTAAGGAGACCAAGAATAGATCCATTCCTTTTTTAGCTGACTCAATTGCAAAGGATTTTCCTAAACCTTCACTAGCTCCTGTGATCATAACAAAATGCTTCATGGCTTTTTCATTTTATATAAAACTGAATGGTAGATTCTATTGCCTTCTCAAATGGAGTAATGGTATAACCTAGATTGGAAATTGCCTTGGAACAATCAAATGATGAGTTTTGAGTTAACCGCTTGACAAAATCAGGTGTGATTTTTGGTTCTAAACCTATACGCTCTGCCAAAAATTGGGACATCCAAGAAAAATACTCCATTGGCCAAATGGGGATTCCAATGATCATCCCCTTTTTGTTAAACCCTTTTTTTATGGCTTGGAATAATTGTCCTATGGATTTATTTTCACCACCGAGAATATATCTTTCTCCTATTGTTCCCATGTCCCTAGCAAGTATATGACCATTGACAATATCATCTATGTATGCATAATTCCCCAGGGGATGACTTTGCTTGGGAATGATGGCAAATTTTTTTTCCATAAATCCTTTTATTGCCCTATTTACTCCTGAACTCGGAGAATCTATTCCCGGCCCAAAAATCCTGGAAGGAAGTACGATCAAACCAGGAAATCCCATCTCCACCTGTTTTAACAATTCTTGTTCTGCCAAAAATTTGGTGATCTCATAGTCATTATTGAAACTGGACCATCTGGGGGTTTCTTCATTGTTTGGAAGGTTAAGTGATGGCCCTATGGTTCCTGTAGTACTTGTCAAAATGAATTTTGAAATATCCAATTCCCGGGAAGCCCGGACCATATTAGAAGTACCTTCCACATTGGTCTTATAAAAGTCATCTGGATCTTTGGTCCAAATCCTTGCCAATGCTGCCACATGAAAAACGACATCACACCCACTCATACCTTTTTGAATACTGTCTAAATCAAGTATATCTCCATAAAAAATTTTGATGTTAGGATGGTCCAAGAATTTGGCTGCATTGGGATTTCGGATAAAGGCATGGACCTTTTCACCGTTTTCGGCAAGTCTCATTGCCAGCCTTTGCCCCAAATATCCTGATGCACCCGTGATAAAAGATTTCATGTCAATAATGGTTAAAATCCAACTTATGAATACCAAGTTAGGTCTCTGAAAGGATTTGCTGAAATTGATTTTGGGATTTGAATTCTCTAGAAAATGAATTTGAACCAATTTTTCCCAAACAAAATGGAGGTTAGGCAATAAGACCCAACCTGTAAAAATTAGACTTAAGGATAAAGGAATTTCAAGAATTAAATTGGTACCCTTTGCAAAAAATAATAATGATATTTTGATATGCTTATCCGAAATGGGACCTTTGAATTAATTCAGGGTTCTTCATAATGTAGGTCATTTACTAAAGAGATCAGGTCAATGGTCCAGATTTTGAATTTTATCCAAAAATTAATTTTTGGGAAATTCTATTAAAGCGGTTATCCATTGATTCCTAAAAAAATCCCAAAAATCTGCTTTTTCATTCCTTTGTCCTAGGAATCTATTTCCTTTTCACACCACGAACAGCCTCTGCCTTTAGTGGATCTTCTGGCCAAGAATGCTTGGGATATCTTCTTTTAAGTTCTTTCTTTACTTCAAAATAAGTATTCATCCAAAAACTTCTCAGGTCAGAAGTAACCTGAACGGGCTTGAATCCGGGTGATAAAAGGTGTAACAACAAAGGGATTTTCCCAGCATTGATTTTGGGGGTGTCCATCCAACCAAAAACTTCCTGAAGCCTTACCGCCAAGACAGGCGGCTCTCCCTGACCGGAATATTGAATGGCAATCATGCTTCCACTCGGAACAGCTATTTTTTCCGGTGCCAAAGCTTGCAAAAGTTCTTGCTGGTCAAAGTTCAGGCTGTCAAAAAGGATCTCTTTCAGATTTAACCTAAGTATATCTTCCTCCCTTTTGACCCCAATGAGGTAAGGAGAAAGCCATTTACCGGCATTCTCCAAAAGTGAGGGAATGGTAAAATCAGGCCATTCTTGACTAGGGTTCCAAATTCTGAGTGAATTGACCCGGTTTTGGAGTTGATGGGTTTCTTCGTTGAAATTAAGCAAATTATCCCCCTCCGCATGGATGGCATCAAGGATAGCAGCTGCCCTTTCTGTTTCGGAAAGATTGGTAAGGGGGCTGGATTTTAGGATGATGGATCCTAGGCAAAGGTTTTTGACTGCGACCAATTCTCCGTTTCTTTTGTCCCATTTGATGATCTTCTTTTCCTTCACCATTGAAATCAGGTCCTTGGGATTCAAAGGAGAAGCCATGAATATTTTGCCGACCCCATCTCTTGCATCCACGTGTGACACGGCAAGCCATGATTCATGGGCAAGGTCGTCCCGGTGGCCCATCATCACAATCTTCCCATTTGCGAGCTGGAATTGGGCGTTGTTTCCCGGTCTCGAACAGGCAATCCTTTCAGGATATGCATAAGCGATCAGCAATCCAGTTTCAAATGGATCCACAAATCCATTTTCTTCCTCAATCTGAAGCATTTTGCGGTATTGTTTCGCAACCTTTTCGATCTTATTTATTCCTTTGACTGAAAGTGATTCCCGTCTGGCTCTTCTCACCGCATCCAACCTCAGGTTGATATCCACCCCGGCATCAGCCTCCAAAGGATCCCTTTCTTCCAATAGAGCTGCAATGTCCGTTGCCAAACCACTTTTGCCGATTTTCTCAGCCATAAGCAACATATGCGCGATGCGTGGATGAGCAGGGATGGTATGGATTTTTTGCCCGTGGGAGGTGATTTTGCCTGATTCCATGGCATTGATCTCATGAAGCAGCTCATACGCCTGGGAAACATGTCCTGACGGGGGAGGAGTCAACCAAGTGAGATCCTGTATATCTTTTGTTCCCCATTGGACCATATCCAAAACCAAAAAAGCCAAATCCGCTTCCAAAATCTCCGGTGTCCTAAAGTCTGCCATCTGTGCATGGGTATGCCGGGACCACATCCTGTAGCAAACTCCGGGACCAAGCCGACCGGCTCTTCCTGAGCGCTGGTCGGCAGAATCTTTGGAAATCCTGATCGTTTCCAATTTGGAAAGTCCTGTTCTGGGATTGAATTTTGAAGTACGACCAAAGCCTGAATCCACCACTGTTTGGATACCTTCTATGGTCAAACTGGTTTCAGCTATTGAAGTCGCTAAAACGACCTTTCTCTTTCCACTTTTATTGGGAAAAATGGCATGATGTTGCGCCTGTGGGCTAAGTAGTCCATACAAAGGGTGGATAGAAAAACCAGGCATTTGTTTTCGTAATATCGCTTCAGTCTTTTTGATTTCTCCTTGACCTGGTAAAAAAACCAAAATGTCTCCTTTATGCTTCAAAGAGGCGTCAATAACCGTTTTTGAAACCACCTCTGGTAAAATCCCCATGTCAAAATCACCGACATAGTGCTGCGACACAGGATAAGATTTTCCTTCACTTTTGATAGCAGGAGCTTGCAGTAAAGACGTCAGCTGGGGCATATCTAAAGTGGCAGACATGACCAAAATACGCAAATCTGGTCTCAAAATCTGTTGGACTTCGCGGCATAATGCCATTGCAACGTCAGCGTGGATGTTCCTCTCATGAAATTCATCAAAAATCACCATTCCAACATCCTCTAAGGTACTGTCTGAATGCAGCATCCTGGTCAAAATCCCTTCTGTGACCACCTCAATCCTTGTTTTGGATGATACTTGGTTTTCAAAGCGGATCCGAAAGCCTATGGTTTCCCCGACTTTTTCACCGATCAGGTCAGACATGCGCCAGGCTATGGTTTTTGCAGCAAGCCGCCTTGGTTCTAGCATAAGGATTTTCTTCCCCTCCAAAAAATGCTCCCCAAGCAACACCAAAGGCAAAAGAGTACTTTTTCCTGCACCCGGAGGGGCATTTACTATCAGGGTGTTGTTGGATACAAGGAGGGATTTTACTTCAGGAATAATGTCCTTTATCGGAAGGTCAATGAATTGATAGTCGAAGTTCAAAGTTCAGATTTTGAACCAAAGGTAAAAAAAATACCGCTGGATGTAGAACGGAAGGTTCACAAGCAGCGGTATCGCTTGACAAATGGAATTATTTTCTATTCAATCTTGGCCGAAGCTTTGCCATATTCCCACCTGATTTCAAAACTGTCAGATTTCACTTCATACACCAATCTTTCTTCCAGGGTGCTTGTTTGTATAGATGGAACTTCTACTCTCAAAGCATCTTTGCTTTGGTCATATTTGTAAGCTCCCCATTGCTTGGCTTCCTTGTTGAAAATAAAGGTAGAACTTGTCTCACCGGGGATGATGAAGAATGAATACTTTCCTGCAGGAAGCGTCTGTCCTTGGATTTTGATGTCTTTGGACGTTTCAAAAGTGGTAGCATCATCTGCTCCGGCTCTCCAAACTTGACCCAATGGAACCAAATCACCCCAGATTACCCTGCCTTTGACTGCAGGACTGCTGTAATTGATGGTAATTTTGGAACCTTTAACAGTTCCTTCTGCAGTTTTGGCAGGACTTGCTTTCTCTTGTGCAAAGGCCACAATGGATACCATTGCAAACAACATGGTCAAAAAACCTAATTTTCTTAAATTCATTTCTTTGATGGTTTAATTTGTATTTGATTAATGATGGTTTAACTCCCAAAACAGGAATATGGTTGTTATTAATCCTATCAAATCTTCACCCAAGCCTGCTTTCTATGGCTTTCAATGATTCTCTCACAGATCAAAAGTTCCCTCAGTCCATCCTCAAATGTCGGGAAACTTGGTTGCTCCGGCTGTTTTCCTTCTCTGACAGCAGCATATACTTCTTTGAACATCTGCTTGGAAGTGTCAGGAAAACCCTCATTGTGGCCTCCTGGAAAGCTCACCAACCCGGATGCTTCTCGGGTAAGCAAAGAAGGGTCTTTCATCAAATGGTGGTTTGCCGTTTCTCTTTTCCCGATCCAAAGCTCATTTGGCCTTTCTGAACACCATTCAAAATTGGCCTTAGACCCCGAAATCTCAATGTTAAGTCTGTTTTTTCTACCTGCGTTCACTTGGCTTACCGTCACAGAACCTTTGTTTCCATTATCAAATCTTAACAATACACTTGCATGGTCCTCTGTATTGATTGGAACTTCAGCATAATCCGATGGCTCTAACATTTTTCCAGAATAAGTTTCGATTGCTTTTAATGGCTTCAGCCTTGTCTTATGTACGGTTGAAAAATCTGCCATTACTTCAGTTACCTTTAATCCTGTGACATATTCAGTAATGTCCAAGAGATGGGAACCAATATCTGCAATAGCCCTTGAATCCCCTGACTTGTCAGGTTCCAATCTCCAATTGTAATCGGTTTGCAAAAACAACCAATCCTGAAGGTATGAACCCATCACGCTATAAACCTCACCCAAATCGCCATTTTCCCTCATGGTTTTCATCTGACGGACTAATGGGTAATACCTGAGGTTAAAGTGAACGGCATTTACAAGGCCTTTCTCCTTTGCCAGAGCTACCAATTCTTCAGCCTCTTCAATTTTGGTCGCGAGAGGTTTTTCACAGACTACATGTTTTCCAGCTAAAAGCGCTGCTTTTGATTGAGAAAAGTGCAGAAAATTAGGCGTGCAAATATGTACCACGTCAATGTCTGGCTGCTTGAGCATTTCTTCAAAAGTGTAGGCATTTGGAATTCCAAGCTGATTTGCCTTCTCCTTTGCAAGATCCATATTAACTTCACACAAGGCGGTGACTTCTATATACGGTAATCTTCTAAGAGCTTCCAAATGTGCAGGACCGATAAAGCCTGTTCCCACAATGGCTGTTTTTATTTTTTTCATTGGTTAATTGGTTTGAAATATGAGTTAAAGATAAGGTCAAGATTCTGTTTTAAAAAAAATAGAAAACAAAAAGTCCATCGCAAAAGGCAAGTGGACCCATCTTAAAGAAAAAAGGCCACTGCAGAATCTGCAGTGGACCTCTTCACCAATTATGAATAGATTAAAAAATTAGCCAAAGTCAATGTCTTGGTTTGCGGATAGAGTCTATTTAGATAAATAATAATATAATGGTAGCAAATAAAGTCAGGATACCTAGGATCCTAAATGTCTTTGCTAAAAAGGAGCTGAATTCATAAGCACTTTCTGCTTCTGAATTTTCAAATATTATACTTCCGTCTCTATTTGAATGATAAAATGCATAGATATCAGTCTCGAAACTGTTTTTGTGAGCGAAAACGAATAAAATGACGGAAAGAATAAAGCCTAAAAATAAAACATGAGATTTACTGAATTGAATAGGAAATATTGAAGTTTCATTCATAAAAGGAAATATACCAGCTTGATTATATTCATTTTGATCCTGCTGAATATTAACATGTTTATCTACTTTTCCCTCTTGATTAGGGGAACCTGCATTTGCCAATAGATCGTTTGCTGAAAAAATCAGGCAAACCATAAAGATTGCAATTGTGCTTGTTAGAAATTTTTTCATTTCAAATGGAGTAAAAGGGTGATTATTGTTGGGTGTTTGGGTGACTCAACTGATTGAAAATAAGGAAGAAAAAAATTTATTTCAAAATTTTCATATTAAAAAAATTTACATTACAAAATTTATAGGATGAAATATTATTTATTGGATATGAAATTTATTTTAAATTAAAAACATAGGTGTTATTTTTAAAAAAACTCAAACAGTCAGTCCAAAACTTCACATTACAATCCTAATTTGCATTAGAATTTTATACTGGATATTCCAAAACAGAGAGCTTTTTCAAATGCTGATATCATAAAGGTGATTTAAATCATTCATAAATTTATCCAATTCCCATACTTAAAATTATCTTATATATTTAAATCATAAATTGAATATTTATTCTGATAAATAATGATTTTGCAATTTTTTATATTAAATTAATGCTGTTTTTTAAGATAATATGAAAGAGCTATTTGATATTATAGAATTTGAAACATTAGACGGATTCAAATGCAATCTTTGGCATTATAAAAAATCCGGCGACAGTAAAGGCCCTGTCTTGTTAGTCCATGGAGCAGGAGTGAGGGCAAATATTTTTAATGCTCCGACTGAAAAAAACATCATACAGGCATTGGCGGAAGATGGTTATGATGTGTGGTTAGAAAACTGGAGAGCAAGTATAGACCTTGAGCCAAATGAATGGAATCTTGATGTAGTCGCAGAAAACGACCATCCGGCTGCTGTAAAAAAAATAGTAGAATTGACAGGGAAAAAAGAAATCAAAGCAATCATCCATTGTCAGGGAAGTACGAGTTTTATGATTTCCTACGTCAAAGGTCTGCTTCCAGAGGTCAAAACCATCATCAGCAATGCTGTTTCCCTGCATCCTGTCGTACCAAAATTTTCAGTTTTTAAGATCAACTTTTTGGTTCCGATCGTCAGCATGATGTTTGATTACCTGAATCCACAATGGGGTTTGGAAGCGCCTGATTTCAAATCAAAAATGCTTCGCAAGCTTGTAAAAGCTACCCATCCGGAAGATGATACTTTGGTGGGCAAATTTGTGAGTTTTACCTATGGATCGGGCTTTCCGGCACTTTGGCTTTTGGAAAACCTCAATGAGGAAACCAAGAACTGGATCCAGCAAGAATTTGCAAATGTACCGCTGACTTTTTTCAAGCAAATTCAAAAATGTATTAAAAAGGGGGTATTGATACCTTACAATAATAAAAATGGTCAAAACTATGCGCCGGAGGATTTTAATCCTAAAGCAAGAATTGTGTTGTTTGGAGGTATTAAAAATCTTTGCTTCTTACCTGATAGCCAACAACATACTTTCGAGTATCTGGAGCGGGTGGACCCTGGTGTCCATCAATTATACCTTTTGGAAAATTATAGCCATCTCGATGTCTTCTTTGGTAAGAAAGCCCATATAGATGTATTTCCCTTGATGATTGCAGAATTGAACAAACCTTAATAATTATTCCTATGCCACCTAACAGAATCAAAAGATACCAAGGAAGACATGCTTTGGTAGACGGCATCCCTTACGTGATGCCAGTTAGCGCTAGAAATTCCCCGGCTTTGATGGCAGGTTTTACCTGTGATTGGGAAAAAGCAAATGCACTTCTACCCGGGAATGAAATCCATGCCCTCCGTCTTCCAAACGGAAAAGCGACCTTGCTAATCACAGTAATCAATTACATCGATACGAGTATTGGCAAATATATTGAATATAGCATTGCAATTGGATGTACCCATGGAGCAAAACCTGCCCCAAGGATGCTGAATGCCATGATGTTAAAAACTTTTGGAACAGGGCAATATATCTTAGATCTTCCTGTTAGCAGCGAGGTATCTGTGAAAGGTGGAAAAGGGATCTGGGGAATGCCGAAACACAAAGCAAATCTTGATTTTAAAGTGACCGAAAAGCAGGTTACAAGCCAATATGAAAAAGATGGTCAATTTGCATTCCGAATAGAAATAGATAGGCCAAAAAGCGCTTCTCTAAAGCTAAAAGTCGGAGCTACCAATTATTGTAGGTTCCGAAATATGCTCATGGCTTCATATATCTATTTCGATACCAAGGCAGGAGTCAATCTTTTCGGAAAGGCAAAAGGGAAACTTTTTATCGGTGACCATCCCAATGTTTCATTTTTAAGGGATATAGACATCAATCCTGACCCATATTTTACCGTTTTCATGCCAAAAGCAAATGGTATTCTTGACGATCATTTTGATTGTTGGTTCATGACCTATGATGAACCCCAAAAGGAAATGTCTGAAGGTCTTGAAAGTATTTATCATTTGGGATTGAGTGAAGATTGGCTTCCAGATCCTTCAATAACAGATTACGAAAAATATAGAATATAGTCTTCCATCAAACCCATTTGTCCTATGAGCCCTCTAAAACAAACAGCAGTCGATCTGAGCAATGCATATATTTTCTTTTGTGCTTCTATTTATTTGGGCATGTTTTGGTCTCTGCATTTCTTTTGGTTTCCAAATTACCCATCAACCTTGAACTTGGATAATTATTATGATGCCATCATTCCACAAACAACGCTTGCGACCAAGTTTTTCTTCATCACCATTCCCATCATGGCAGTATGCTTGGTGATTATGTTGGTTTCAGAATGGAAAACAAAACTGATGTGGGTACCTATCGCTTGGATCCCGGGGCTTTTGGCTCCCGTAATCATTCAGCAGCGATATATAGAAGCAATAAACAACCAATTCTCGGCGGGGGTACAAGATGAAGCAACACTTCAAAAACTTTTGACTGAATGGATGTATCTCAATGATTTAAGATGGATCATTTTGACCGTCATGTGGGGCATAACCATGTATTTTTTTATCGCAAAGGCAAAACGAAAGTAAATCTTTTTCCTATGTCTGGATAAGGCTTTAAAATCTATAAACCGGAAATACAATGAAGAAAAACCTCACATTGATTATCATAGCCATTTCAGTCATTACCATCATATCAGGACTTGCACAGGTAGTCATGCCGGCTACGGTTCTGAAGGTAATCGGTGCTGACATTACAGATGCTACTCGGCATCTTTTTGGAATCGTAGGAATGTTTATGGCTTTGTTTGGAGGGATGATGGTTCATGCTGTGTATAGTTCCCATACTAGCAGGGTGGTGGTTTTTTGGAGTGCGCTTCAAAAATTAGGAGCTTTTGTAGCGGTCACCTTAGGTGTCATAAATGGATTGTTTTCATGGATGGCCCTGAGTGTGGCGATCTTTGACCTGTTTTCAGGAATATTGTTTTTATACTATATGAAAACCCTGCCATCGGAATGAAAAAGGCTAGCTACTTCTTTTTTTACACCTATATAGGATTGGTAGTGGTGGCAGGGTTCTGGGGTGCCTTTATCTATCCTGAATTAGATTTTAAAATCCTATTTAACTTCCAAATCAAAGACTTGTATGATTTTGAGAGGATCAATATTTTCAGCCAATATAGGTTTTTAAGAGGTTTGGAATTGGGTTTTGGGATTTTTGCACTCACATTTATCAAAGAGATTTTTTCAGAAAAGAAGTTTAACAGGGTATTCCTAATTACCATGGGTTTGGGGATAATGGCCAGAATTGTATCATGGTTGGTAGATGGAAATCCCGGTTTCCTGACGAAGTTTTTCCTTTTCTATGAAGCCATAGGATGGGTTTTGATTTTTGTATATTCCAAATCTTCCCTGTCTAAAAATGGCTGAAACTAACAAAATAGAAAGAAATTCAAAAAAATCGCTGATCCTTGCAGGAGGAGGAATGAGGGTGGCCTATCAGGCCGGGGTACTGGTTGCTTTGGAAGAAGCAGGTATCCAATTTGATCATATAGACGGTACCTCCGGCGGAATTTTTAATACCGGAATGCTCGCAAGCGGAAACGAACCAAAAGATATAGCAGAAAAATGGAGAACTCTCAAACTGGCAGGATTCATGTCTGCCGGCAGTGCCAAAAGCTACCTCAAACCTTTCAAAATGCAGGGATTTGCAGATGCTGACAATATCAGAAAAAAAGTGTTTACTCATTTGGGAATTTCAGTTCCCGAGATCAACAAACAGGTAAAATTTGCGGCTACTTTCAATGTATGCAATTTCACCTCCAAATCAGTTGAAGCCATTCCTTCCAAATCAGTCACTGAAGACCATCTGATAGCAGGGGTATCACTTCCCATATTTATGCCGGCCATTGAAATTGATGGAATTTGGTATACAGATGCAGTTTGGATCAAAGATGCCAACCTGATGGAGGCAGTAAGAAAGGGCTCGAAGGAACTTTGGTTGGTATGGGCTATTGGAAACAGCCCAACATACCTTGGCGGTGCCTTCAACCAATATGTACACATGATTGAAATGAGTGCAAATGGAGCACTTTTGGAGGAATACAACCAAATTTCCCTTGCCAACAAACTCGGGAGGTTATCCAATAATGGTTCCGACTTTGAGGACATCAAACTTTTTGTCATCAAATCCCAAATCCCGCTTCCTCTGGACCCGGATTTTTTCTTCAATAAAATCAATGCAAAAGAACTCATCAATATGGGTTATGCACATGCCAAAAAATACCTTTCTAGCATTCCTCCAAATGGAGAAAACATGGATTCTCAGGCAACAAAAAATATTGAGCCGGAATTTCTATATAGCTTCAGGGCAAGTTTTTCAGGGATATCAACAAGCCCTGCCATTCCAGGAAAGTTAAAATGTTCCCTTTATTTCCGGTTTGCGGAATTTGAATCAAGAAATGAGTTGGAAGTTTATTCTAGTCTGAAAATATCAGAAAGAACACACGAAATTTCTTGTTTTGACCATAGTTCAAAATTTACCAGATCTGCAAAAGGAACCAAATTAGACATTCAATCTTCTATTGTTATGGATAAAAAGGTTTATAAAATCATAGCTTCCGGCATTATGACAAACCCCATTGAATTGTTTATCGGATTGAATTTTAAGCAATTAACTTTCAAAATGTGGGATGAAAATGATAAATTAATACTTGAAACCATTCTATACCAATCAATTATGGATAGACTAAAAGCTGTTTATTACAGCAGCTTAAAAACATATACCGATAAACAAACAGGAATAAAAAAGCGATTTTCTATTTTAAAAAATTTTATAAACTATGGATTTTGAAAGAAAACCGATGGTTGATTGGTATGATCCCAAGCAGCTTGCTTCTACGGCGGCCAAAACAGTCGTTTCAAGTATATTCGGCAATTTTGCAGATAGAAGAGAAATGCAGGCTGCATTGGATACTGAGCAAAAAGGGCAAACTGATACTGATATTCCTCAACAGGATGTAAGTCTTCTAGAAGTCTCGATGGTGGATGAGCATCAAGAATTTTTTGACTACTCCCAAAAGGACGAGATTTGGTTGGATTATATCTCTGATCTCGGGGATGGCTTCAATCCCACCTTTACATTGGCCAAACTATTGGCTGAAAAAACACTGGACTTGGATGGTACGATTACCCAAAGGGGAAAAATTCTTGTGATGGGAGGTGATGAAGTATATCCTACTCCTGAAATTGAAGAATACAGAAACAGGCTGCAGGGTCCATATCATGCAGCCTTTCCTGAACAAAAAAACGATGCAGATAAACCCCACTTATTTGCGATTCCGGGCAACCATGATTGGTATGATGGTTTAACCAATTTTTTAAAGGTTTTTTGCCAAAAGAGATCTATCGGTAATTGGCAGACACAGCAAAGAAGAAGCTATTTCGCACTCAAACTACCACATAACTATTGGCTAATTGGTATTGATATTCAGCTTGAATCAGATATCGACTATCCCCAAATTCTATACTTCCAAAAAATCGCAAATAAGTACTTTAAAGAAGGGGATAAAATCCTTTTGGCAACAGCCGAACCTGCTTGGGTCTACGAATCCTTTGATGTCAAAAACAATTCCAACAAAAGGTTGAATTTCTTCATCAACAGGATTTTAAAAGGATATTCTGAAGATCTTGACGAAAGTAAAAATTACTATCAAGGCAAAAATAAGGACCTCGAGATCAAAGTAATACTCACCGGAGACCTTCATCACTATTCAAGGTATGAGGATGCCTATAGGTCTGGTGAAAAGAGGCAATTGATAACTGCAGGGGGAGGAGGGGCCTTCATGCACACTACACACAGTTTAAAGCAACATGCCTACTCAGACAGCAGGCATTCAATTGAATTGAAGAAAGCCTTCCCTTCTCAAGATGAATCATATTCTCTAAACAATCTGAATTTTCGTTTTTTGCAGTTCGGATGGAAATTGGCATTGGTGTTAAGCGCTTTACATCTTGTAACCTTTTATTTTTTGGTGATTGGAGGTCTCAAAACTGGCCACTTTTTACCTGAAAAAATTTCAGCCAAAATTTCAATCTGGGAAATCATTAACATCGCTGTTCTTACCCCATCTGTTTTGATATTGACGCTGGTTTTGGGTTTTGGGATTTATTCCTTTACAGATGTAAAGTCAGGTCAGAATAAGCAGGTCAACCGCCTCATAGGTGCAATTCACGGGTTACTTCATATCGGAGGATTTTATATTTTGCTTTCCGTACTGTTTTCCAGTTTCAATCATGAAGGTTCACTTTTTTCTTTTTGGAATTTCCTTTTGATGGGACTGATTCTGGTAATAGCAGAATACATCTATAGCGGATTCATCTTTGGAATTTACCTGTGGTTCAGTTCAAGATTTCTTGGTAACCACATTACAGAAGCTTCTTCTTCATTCAAAGGGGAAGATTTTAAGAACTTTATCAGGATCCATATTTCTCCTGAAGGAACCACAATTTATCCTGTTGGAATCAGGTCAGTTGTCAAAAACTGGAAAAATGTCGGTGATAAGGAAAAACCCAAGTTTGAAGGTGATAAAATCAAATATGAACTAATCGAAGAGCCAATCCAAATCCCTCACAAATCATGAAAAAACTATCCAAGCCATTATCAGACCTGAAGAGCCATTATGATTTTGTGGTCATCGGTTCAGGATACGGAGGAAGCATTGCTGCATCGCGCATGTCTCGTCTAGGAAAGTCTGTTTGCCTTTTCGAAAAAGGAAAAGAATTTTTACCGGGTCAGTTTCCTGATACGCTTGCTGAAGCGGCAAAAGAAATGACTTTGAACACAGGCAAAGAGTCGAAAGAAAGAAATGGGCTTTATGAATTTACTTTAGGTGATGGTATAAGTGTCTTGAAAGGCTGTGGACTTGGGGGAACATCACTTATCAATGCGAATGTCTCTATTAAACCAGATCCTAGGGTCATGGACCAACCCGAGTGGCCAAGTGCCATCAGGAATGATTTGGCTTCATTTTATGAAGGATTAGACAAAGCTTGGGAAATGTTAAAACCCAATCCCTATCCTGAAAATCAGAACGGCTATCCGGTTTTAAACAAAACCCAAGCTATGAGAAAATCCGCCGACAGAATGGCTGAAGAATTCAGGCTCTTGGACATTAATGTCACTTTTGAAAATAAGGAAAATAACCATGTGGGTATTTCTCAACCCAAATGCACCAACTGCGGGGATTGTGTGACAGGATGTAATGTAGGTGCCAAAAACACCACTGCGATGAATTACCTTCCTGATGCTTTCAACTACGGGGCAGAGATTTTTACCGAAATCAATGTGCGGTATATTGAAAAAACTGAAAATGGATGGCGCGTATTTTTCAATCCCATGCATACAGGAAGGGAAGTGTTTAAAGCTCCGGAGATGTTCATCGAGGCTGATAATGTCATCTTGGGTGCAGGATCTCTTGGATCAACTGAGATTTTGCTCAGATCTGCACAGCATGGACTTTCCGTATCGGGTTTTCTTGGGAAAAGATTTACAGGCAATGGGGATGTCCTTGGTTTTGGCTATAACAACGATGTAGCCATCAATGGTATCGGCCTTGGGAAAAAAGGTACTGATCAGGTAGCAAACGTTGGTCCATGTATCACAAGTGTCATTGACATGAGAAGCCGGGCCAAAATGGAAGATGGAATGACTTTGGAAGAAGGTACTGTTCCCGGGCCAATCAGGGGATTGATGGCAGGAATGTTGGTGACTACTTCAAGGTTATTTGGCAAAAATACAGACCGTGGTTGGGGAGATTTTTTTAAAGAAAAAGTCAGAGAAATTACCAGTTTGATTAGAGGACCTTTCTATGGAGCAGTAAACCATACTCAGATATACTTGGTCATGACTCATGATGATGGCAATGGCGAAATGGTTTTGGAGAATGATAACCTCAACATCAAATGGAAAGGAGTTGGCAAGCAGGAAATATTCAACAAGGTCTCAGGTGAATTGTATAGTGCTACGGAAGCGCTCGGAGGTACCAAAATCCCAAACCCAACATGGAACAAACAAATGGATTATGACCTGGTGACGGTTCACCCATTGGGTGGCTGTGGAATGGCTGATGATGCTTCCAAAGGCGTGGTGGATCACAAAGGACAGGTTTTTTCAGGCCAATCAGGAAAAGAACTTCACAAGGGATTGTATGTGATGGATGGGGCGGTGATTCCAAGGCCTGTGGGTACGAATCCGTTGTTGACTATCAGCGCATTGGCAGAAAGAAGCTGTAAAATAATCGCCGAAAATCTTGAAAAGGAGTTGGATTATGCCTTGAAGCCTATTACTGAAAAAGATACAGCTCCAAATCTAAAACCTGGAGTTCAATTCACTGAGTCTATGAAAGGCTTCTTTTCTTTGGAAGAAACGGAGGACTATGAAAGCGGTTTTGAAAAAGGGAAATCATCCAATTCCTCTTTTGAATTTATCCTGACTATCAAGTCTCAAGATGTGGATTCATTTGTCGAAGTAGCATCGCATGAAGCAGGGATGTTTGGAACCATGTTGGCTCCGGCTTTGTCCAAAGCCCCACTTACTGCAGTCAACGGAACTTTCAATTTATTCATTGAACACAGCAATGATCCTGATAGAAAGAAGATGCTTTACAATTCGCTCTTATTGAGCCAAGAAGGTAAAAAATACTATTTTAAAGGTTTCAAGGAAGTATTCAATGATAAGGGATTTGACGTGTGGAAGGACACCACGACCTTATTCATCACGCTTCATGAAGGAGAATCAAGCTCAGGAAAAGTGATCGGAAAAGGAAAATTGATCATCGAACCAGCTGATTTTGCAAAACAGCTGACTACCATGAAGGCATTGAATACTTCAAATAAAATCGAAGAACTGAAAGCTGTCGGGACTTTCGGGAAGTTCTTTGGAGGAAATGTCTTTGAGACTTATTTTAAGAAATTGGGAAAATAGGGGCGGTCAAGGTCTTCCGACAGATTCTCTCAAGGAGGTCAACCAAGTAGGGGTTGCCCTCCTTTCTTTTAGCTTGGTCTGTACCCACCTGTTTGCTTTTTCCAAGGCTCCTTTGCTGTGATAATCTTCCCTCGCTTTGATCAATAGGCCAAAAAACAAATCTAATTCATTCAGCTGAGTTTCAGAAAACAAAGAATCTGTTTCCAATAAACCAGAATCATATCCTTTGTCCTTTTTAAAAATCGAATAAGAATTGCCAAGCCTCAAGTATCCATTTTCATTTAAAACTTTCTGAGATTTTGGCACCAATAGGTTCAGGTATTCCGCCGGAATTTCAAGTTTTAAATTGTCCTTT
>NZ_CDSBKL010000042.1:0-18047 GCF_977115555.1 Aquiflexum sp. | reverse complement strand
GCATCCAAAGAAAAAAGTAAGAAATGTATTTAAGCCAATCTTAAAAATGTATTTGTATAAATTCAAATTGATAACAGCGACAAGGAAAAGATAATGGGCCAAAAAGGCAACCATCCAAATCCAGTTGAAATAAGCTAAAACCGCTATTATAGGAATAGAATAATAGGTGATAAGAAATATAGCATTTTTTTTATTCAGGGAATTCTGGTAAAACACTAATTCCAATGCCAATATCGTGAACAAAAAATAGACTGCCCCTCCTAGAAATACAATAGACAGACTGACGACTTTAAACCAATCCAGAGAAGGAAGACTTAAGATATTGAGATCCCACTGAGAATTGCTTAAAATATCTATATAAAGAGAATAAAACAAAACCAAAAAAAGTGTTGAAAACAAATATGACACTAAAAGAAAAACCTTATTATTTTTCTTGATTCTCCTTTTATTGAGCCAATTCTTAAATTCCTTACTTGCAATTATTCTTAGGACCATAGATAGCAAAACAGCCAAACAGATGATGTTTAGAAAGAGGTCTCCAAGACTTGGGTTAAACCATGAAGAAGCATAACCTGAAGGATCAAAAAGCCTATAATCGAAATAATCCTTGGGAAACCTGAAAACAAGCATTAAAGCCCTGATTGTAATCAATACAGCGGAAGCAGCAATCAGTGCTTTCACTTGTTTACCTTTTCTCCATAAGCCCAAAATAAGGCTTCTCGTCATTAAAAGAATCAGAAAGAAAAGTGAGAAAAAGAAAATCATCAAAGCCAACTGGCTGGAAGGTTCCGTGGGGACTTGTTCAGGATCAAAATAAACAGAAAACAAAAACTCCCCCTTAGATCCTTTAACTTCCAACAATCCATCTTCCTGTTCTGTAGATATACTTTTGGGTTCATTTGAAAAAATTTCAGAATTGAATCCGGCTTCCAGATATTGGTTTTGAAAATCCCCCTTGAAATAAGGTGGGTTTAGCGGATTTATCCAATACCCATGATTATTACGGGAAAACCTCCTGACTTTGGAAAAAAAAATACCGCGTTTATCTTCAAGAATTCTTTGGGTTGTTTTGGAATCGATCCAATCAAAATCCGGCATATACGAGAAATCCGACCAATAGATGAGCTGACCTGATTCACTAAATATATAATAAGAGTGAAATGAATCTATGGTTAGATTGGTAAATGAAAACTCCTCATCAGGGCTGTTTTTTAACAAGAGCTGAACAAAATCTTCATTAAACTCCCCTTCTATTTTTTGGATTTTATTGGAAATTGGTTTGATTAGTCTTTCCTCATCATTTCTGTCGACTAAAAAAAAATTAGCAACCAATAAAACTCCCAAACTCAGGAGGGCAACAAAAAATAAAAATTTACGGGTGTTTCGCATAACCATAAGTTAAGCAAAGAGCAAAATCTGTTCCCAGATTCTAATCATTATTTAATATTTTTCTCCATGAAACAGGAATTTGCCTTTCCTCTTTTTTGCATTTCTGTACCAAAGGTATCCCAAAACAACAGCTAACAGGTAAGGCATACTCAAAAGATAAAGAATCCCAAAATTTAATCCTGCCCCAATGGTTGTGTCTCCATTGCTGACATTGTTTTCAATTCCTACCCGGCACATGGCACACTGCGCAATGGCTGACACTTGGGATGACATAAAGAATACAAGACAGAGAAGTGATAAATAAATTGACCTCATATAATTGCAAACGCCAAGGTTAATCAATTGGTTTAGAAAGAATAATATGGACTTATCATCAGATAGACAATGACTCCTGTGACGGTGACATACAACCATATCGGAAAAGCAAATTTAACAACTTTTTTATGTTTTGCCCTTTGGTCAGTATATCCATAATAGTACGCCAATAGAATAGGAAATAATGCCACTGCTGCAAACACTATATGGGTAATCAGAATAAAGTAATAAACCGGTCTGATCCATCCTTCTCCTCCAAATGTGGTACTTTCAGCTGTTGCATGATACACCACGTAAGAAACCAGGAATATAGCTCCTAAGCCAAATGCAGCGGTCATGGCCGCCCTATGATATTCAATATTCCCTTTTTTAATAAATATTACTCCGGCAATTAATGCAACAGTTGCTGCAGAATTTATGACCGCATTGAGATGGGGAAGAAAATATACCCAATTACTTGCAATATCTATTTTGGAGGGCATGAATAACAGAATCGCAACCAACACAGGCACAATTACCGCGATCACAGAAATCCATCTGATAATTCCTTTGTCAGAATTCAATAAACTACTTTGTTCCATGTAATAATATTTTGGTCTCTAAAATCAATTTGTCAACGTCTTCTCTATTTGTTCCGCTATAGTAGCCCCTTATCCTGCCCTGCCCATCGATCAGTACGAATTTGTCACTGTGTACAAATTCCTCAGGCTGACCTTCTCCATCGATAGTAGGGAGAATAAATCCACATCTTGCAAGTTCATATATCAATCGCTTATCGCCTGTCAGAAAAAACCATTTTCCCGGTGTAGCCATATGTCTTTCTGCATATTCTGAAAGGACTTCCGGTGTATCATATTCCGGATCTATAGATATGGAATAGATTTGGACTTCACCATCATTTCTAAAAGCATCATCAACCCTTTCAAGTTCAGTGGACATAACCGGACAAATACTTGGGCAGGAAGTAAAGAAAAAATCAACAATGGTAATTTTTTCGGACATTTCTTTTTTCCCTCGTGCTATACCGTCCTGGTCAGTAAGAGTAAAATCCGGTATATAATGCTGTCCGGATTCCACCATGTCACAGTCTCCTAGTGGGTCCTCTACCCCATCTTCATAAAGAATAGGAATATCATATTGGTTTGTCCCGAAAGTTTTCAAAAAAACAAAAATTACCACTGGGACCAATAAAATACAAACCAAAACCAATCCCTGAAGGATCCTCAAACTTTTCATTGCTTTACTTTTTACTTAAACAAAAAAAGAGGTTGAAGTTCCCACCTCAACCTACTTTTTTTTAAAATTTATTTGGTTGGATTACCATCTAATGATAAAAATCTCAGTGCCTTCTTTTACCAGAGCAATTACTAACCAAATAAGGAAAATCAAGGGAACGATAATGGAATAAAAGAGCGGTTTGGCTTCTTCGCCAAGGTGCATGAATTCCATCATTATATATTTAGCTTTCCAAATTGTAAGTCCAATGAAGACAGCATATAATAACAATCCTCTTGGCAAGGTAAAAGCAAAAACGAATTCAATAGATGTCAATATCAAAAGGATTCCTGCAGTTTTCCAGATCTTTCTGATTTTCGCTTCATCTCGAGGAAGTACTTCAAGTGTAGATTTATTTTCGTGGGATGCCATATCAGTGTCGATTTTATAGTTAGATCAAATAGAAGAAAGTAAATACGAATACCCAAACAAGGTCAACAAAGTGCCAGTATAATCCAATTTTTTCAACCATTTCATAATGACCTCTTTGTTCATACACTCCGACTGCGGATTGGTAAAAAGCAAGAAACAAGAGAAACACCCCGATAGTCACGTGAAATCCGTGGAATCCAGTAATGAAGAAAAACAGCTGGGCAAAAGAGGCTGGCCCGTATTCATTCACCATCAGGTTGGCTCCATGTACAGTTTCAGTGACTACTTGACCGAGTTTGTTTACATAGGTCAAGACGGACCCCCCGTCAGTACCATGGATAAAGTGATTCCATTCCCAAGCTTGACAACTCAAGAAAGTAATTCCACCAAGTAATGTCCACAACATCCATTTTGTAACATCATTTCGGTCATTTCGGTGGCCTGCTTCTACAGCAAGAACCATCGTAACAGAACTCATAATCAATATGAAAGTCATCAAACCAACAAATGCCAAAGGCGGGTGAATACTGTGCGTAAATGGAATGGCATCAAAAACCATTTCAGGAATAGGCCAATACTCATTTGATCCAACAAAAGTATCAGATGGTCCAGTATAAGCAGGAAAACTGACCCTAATTGATGCATAAGTAATCAAAAAGGCAGCAAAGGTAAAGATATCTGAGAGGAGGAAAAACCACATCATAAGTTTTCCATAACTGGCTTTGAGCGGCTCATTTCCACCTCCCCAAACTCCTCTTTTGGGACTTACCCCAATTGCAGTTGCAGTCGTTGACATATATTCTAAAGTTTACTTTTTAATGATTCAATAACAAGAACATAAACAGGTAAAGCCAAAGTCCCCCTAAGAAATGCCAATAAGTGACGCACATTTCCATGGTATCAAGATTTTTGGAATGAACCTGATATCTGAAGGACGAAATTAATACAATAATTAGAAATATCACACCGCTGATCAGGTGTAATCCATGCAATCCGGTGAAAATATAAAGAAATGAGCCAGCAGGATTGCCAACAAAAAAGACTTCTCTGTCAACCAAAGCCACCCAACTATACCATTGACCTATCAAAAAAGATAAACCCAAAATAGAGGTAACAACCATACCAACCCTAAGTGAGGCAAGGTCATCTTTCTTGGCTGAGACATAAGCCCAATGCAGGGAAATACTACTCAAAACAATGATTCCTGAAGTATACCAGAAAATGGACGGAAGGTCAAATTCCAACCAATTACCTTCTGATTGTCTGACAATATAAGCACTCGTCAGTGAAGCGAAAATCATTACAACTGTGACTATAAACAGCCACAAAGCAAACTTCTTCGGATGCATTGCAATAGGTTGCTCTGCATTTTCTATGTATGCGAATTTTTCTTCCATGGATTAAACTTTATCTAATAAATATGCTATCTGAACAATTGGCAGATAAAGGAAGGAACCGAACATGATTTTAAGAGCTGATTTACGCGAGCAATCTTTCATCAATGAAAATGTCTGTGCCAAAAACAACACGCCACAAATCGTGGCTACGATTCCTGAATTGATCCCTGTGAGTCCAAAATAAGTTGGCAAAAGACCCAATGGCAGCAAAAACAAAGTGTAAATCATGATTTGAATAGCTGTGTTGAGGTCTTTTTGACCGCCACTTGGAAGGAGTTTAAATCCTGCCCTTTTGTAATCCTCATCACTTACCCATGCAATTGCCCAGAAATGAGGAAACTGCCAGATAAACTGGATCCCAAATATGATGAGTGCTTCGTGGGATATGGCACCTGTTGCAGCCGTCCAGCCTAACAAAGGAGGCATGGCACCGGGAATGGCACCGACAAATACTGCAATTGGTCCCACTCTCTTGAGAGGAGTATAGACAAAAACATATAAAACCATACTTAATACACCAAGAAGCGTAGTAAGTGGATTTGTAAAAATCCAGAGTATGGCTATTCCTATTAAGGCAATTATGGAAGTAAACCAATAAGCTTCTCTTAAAGAAATAAGATTCAATGGCAGAGGACGGTTCTCAGTCCTTTTCATCAGCTTGTCAATATCTCTCTCCCAAATCTCATTAGCTGCGCCAGAGGCACCGCTTATTAGAAAACCTCCAATCATCAAAGCAAAGAATTTACCCCAAGAAAAGATAACACCGGAATCTCCAAGAATAAATCCGAAGACCGCTGAGAAAGTAACAAGGGCAGACAATCTGAATTTAATTAAATCTTTATAAGCTCCTATCCTTAAAATAAGGAAATCTGATAAAGAATTTTCAGAAATATTTATAGTTCTCATGAACCTGTTTGTTCTAATTTAAATATTCTTTGGGAATTAAGCTGCAATAATATCACGAATTGAATCCCTATTATCAATGTTCCCAATAAGAGGTGGACAGGTTGTAAGAAGGCAGGAATACTAAAATAAGCCATTCCAACACCTGTTGCTATTTCAAGGAAAATCACAAATAGAAGTGCCTGTGACCACTTAAATATACTTACATTCCTTAGGGTAAATTTATAAACCTTTACAAAGAACAAGAGATGAACACCAAGCAAGACGATAGAATAGGACCTATGAATGATAAAAACCAATCCTAGATGCTCTATCCACTCTCCCCGTAAAAGGTTTCCAAATTCGAAAGCCACTACATCCATTTCTTCTCTAACCTGAGTTCCGAAAATTATCTGTACTAACATCAGTAAAAAACCAATTACCAAAATACCAAACAAACTGCCCGGTTTATCAGTGATAGATTTCGTAGGATGAATTAATCTATGGGATCGGAAATGAACGAACAGCAGAATACAAACGATTAACAAAGCCAACATCATATGGAGGGTAATCATCCAAGGAAGTAGATTTGTAGAAACGACAATCGAGCCAATCCAAGCCTGAAATAGAACCAAAAACAGATTAAACACAGATAAGATAGTTGTCGATTTGTCAAAAGACCAAAGTGGAAATGATCTAAACACTGTAAGAAGGACCAAGATTCCGATGACAGCACCTATCAACCTGTTTATGTATTCGATCCAAGTTTTCACAGGATTGAATTCCTGTTCTACCAAGATGGATTTATCATTCTTTATTTCTTCTGCTTTTTCTTTAAATCCTAATTTTTCCAGTTGAGCAACAAACTTATTGTTTTTTTCAACCCGCTTGGCAGAATAGATTTCCTGATAATCATTTGGGAGCTGATTCACACTGATAGGTGGAACCCAGCTCCCAAAACATTTTGGCCAATCTGGACAACCCATACCTGAACCGGTACTTCTGACTACCCCACCAACTAAAATAAGGAAATAAACAGCTATCACAGAAACTAGACTGATCCTGCAAAAGCTGTTTATTTGATTAAGATTCTTTTGATTCATTGGCTACAAGAACTTCCTCTTCGTCTGCAATAATTGCTTTTTCCAATTTCACCAATTCTTGTTCATGTGGAAGGTTCGATTCAGGAGTTGCAGATAATGGCACCGTCTGACAAATAAAATCCTCAGGTGCGCCAGGCTTTGAATAGTCATATGGCCATCTATACACCGTAGGTATTTCACCAGGCCAGTTTCCATGACCAGGATGTAAAGGAGTTGTCCATTCAAGTGTATTAGCCCTCCATGGATTCAAAGAAGCAATCCTTCCTCTATACATTGAGTAGAAGAAATTAAACAAGAAAATCAATTGGGCACCAAACGTAATAATAGCAGCAACAGACACAAACATGTTTAGATCTGTATACATATTGGAGAATTCAAAGTTTGTCCAGCTGTAATATCTCCTAGGGAAACCTGCGATCCCAATGTAGTGCATTGGGAAGAAGACCATGTACACACCGATGAAGGTCAACCAGAAGTGAATATATCCAAGTCTTGCATCCATCATTCTACCAAACATTTTTGGAAACCAATGGTAGACACCTGCCATCAGACCAAAAAATGAAGCAGAACCCATTACTAAGTGGAAGTGGGCGACTACGAAATAAGTATCATGCAATTGAATATCTATAGCTGAATTTCCAAGAAAAATACCAGTAAGACCACCAGAAATAAAGAATGAAACCAATCCTATGGAGAATAACATTCCCGGAGTAAAAATCAAATTCCCTCTCCAAAGTGTAGTGAGATAATTAAATACTTTTACTGCAGAAGGGATGGCGATAATTAAGGTCAAGAACATGAATATTGATCCTAAGAAAGGATTCAAACCTGACACAAACATGTGGTGCGCCCATACAATGAAGGAAAGAATTGTAATCCCGAGCATGGAAATGATCATTGCTTTGTATCCAAATATTGGCTTTCTAGAATTAACAGAAATGATTTCTGAGGTAATTCCAAGTGCAGGTAACAACACAATATAAACTTCAGGGTGACCAAGAAACCAAAATAAATGCTGGTAAAGGACAGGGCTTCCTCCTGTATTTGGAAGTGCTTCACCACCAATGTAGATGTCAGATAAATAGAAACTAGTTCCAAAACTTCTGTCAAAAACCAAGAGCAAAGCTGCTGAGAACAATACAGGGAATGAAAGCAACCCTATTACTGCTGTTAAAAAGAAAGCCCAAATTGTCAGTGGAAGTCTTGAAAAAGACATCCCTTTTGTTCTCAAATTGATTACTGTGGTAATATAATTGATACCACCCAGCAAAGAAGACACGATGAAGAAAGTCATCGCAATCAACCACATAGTCATTCCTAAACCTGAGCCCGGCATTGCTTGCTCAAGTGCTGACAATGGAGGATAAACAACCCATCCACCTGAGGCCGGACCTGTTTCAATAAATAAGGAAATAAACATAATCACTCCAGAGGCAAAAAAGAACCAATAGGAAAGCATGTTCATAAATCCAGAAGCCATATCTCTAGCCCCAATCTGAAGTGGAATTAGGAAATTGGAAAATGTTCCACTTAGGCCAGCTGTCAATACAAAGAATACCATTATGGTACCATGCATAGTCACCAGTGCTAAATAGAAATTAGGATCCAATTTACCAGCATCATCAATCCAACCTCCTAGTATTGGTTTCAACCAGTATAATTCCATATCCGGAAAACCAAGCTGCAACCTGAAAATAATTGATAATAAACCACCGATAATTGCCCAAAATATACCTGTAACAAGAAATTGTTTACCTATCATCTTGTGATCGGTAGAGAAAATATATTTGGTTATAAAATTATCGTGATGCTCATGTTCATCGTGGTGATCATGTGCACTAGCACTGTGAGTAGCTGTATGAGCTGTAGCCATAATAATGATAATTTAATTACTTATGTTCGCTGATAGTTATTTCAGCAACTTCTTTCAATTCAGGAGATAAATTCTCAACAAGAGCTGGGTTATTCACGATGTAAGGCTTTTGTTCAGCCAACCATTTTCTGTATTCAGCAGGTTCCACCACATTGATCACTCTTCGCATAGAGAAATGACCTTTCCCACAAACCTCTGTACAAGCAATCTCATATTCAAATTCTGGATCATTTAACTCAGCCCTCATTTCTTCTGTGGTTTTGGTGGCAACAAACCAAAACTTGGTTGGCATACCCGGAACAGCATCCATTTTCAATCTCATGTGAGGAGCAAAAACTGAGTGAAGAACATCTCTTGCCCTGATTTTAAATAGAACGGGTTCTCCTTTTGGAATTACAACCACAGGTGTGTTGAAATCATCGTGAGAATTTTTGTCTGAAAAATCAACACCGGAAACATTTATCGCACTTGTTAATCTGTAGTCATTTGCACCAAGTACATTATCCATTCCCGGATATCTCACCTCCCATGCAAATTGATATCCTAACAATTCGACAACATGGGCATTTTCCGGCGCAGGTTTTGTAATATCAGACCATGCTTTCCATCCACCAATTACCAATAATGCCAATACTATGGCCGGAACCACTGTCCAAATAACCTCAAGTTTATTATTATCAGGATAAAAAGAAGCCTTCCTACCTTCATTATACTGGTATTGGTATGGGAACCAGAAAAGTAAAACGTGGGTAATAATAAATATTACCCCTGTAACAGCCATTGTAATCCAGAACAACTTATCGGTAACAGCTCCGTGCTCTGATGCTAAAGGAAGATTGTAATTGTCAAATTCCTTAATGGAATACCAAAACATCAATATTCCTGTTCCTAAAAGAAATAGGACGAACATCATGGCATTTACTTTATTACTTCCAGAAGCAACTTTTTTGTCACTGCCCTTTACTACTGATACAAGGGTCTGAATTCTATATACCATCCAAATGATGGATATGAGTAATACGATACCTACTGTAATTAGAAATCCGTACATAATTGTAAACTTTTCGGATAATTAAATATGATGATGATAACTTTCTTCCAACATAGGATGATTTTTGGCAACAAGATTTCGTTTGGACAAATTGTTCAAAACAACATATGTAACCAAAGAACCAAACACCAAAAGCATTCCAACTTCCATCAAACCAAAGCCCCCGTTGTGTCCCAAAGTACCTGGCTGAATCATCAAGAAGAAATCAAACCAGTGACCTACAATAATCAAGGAACAAATAACCTTCAGAAATATCCCATGCCTTTTTGCATCCCTAGTCATAAGAACAAGGAAAGGTAAGAAGAAGTTTAGCGCTAGATTTACAAAAATAAACGGGCTGTACACATCACTTTGAAGTCTCTCTATAAAATAAACTGACTCCTCAGGTATGTTGGCATAATAGATCAATAAGAACTGTGAAAACCAGATATAGGTCCAGAAAATAGAAAAAGCAAAAACGAATTTTCCAAGATCATGGATGTGGTTTTCATTTACCATTTCTAAGTATCCCCGCTCCTTCAGGAATACAGTCACCAAAGTCATTGCTGATAAACCTGCAACGAACCAAGATGCAAAAACATACCATCCAAACATGGTTGAAAACCAGTGAGTGTCAATCGACAAAACCCAATCCCAAGCAGAAACAGAAGATGAAACCGCGAAGAAAACAAGAAATAATGCAGACCATTTTCTGATTTGAAACCATGTTTGATTTCCGGGGTTTAGGTCTTCCTGATAAGATAATTTTCTCAATTTATTGAAAAACAAAACCCATGCCCCAAAGAAAACAACCATCCTGATGATAAAGAAAGCAGGGAATGTCCCCTTTTCAAGTGGCCAAAAGAAAAATGCTCCTTTGCCATCAATGATTTTATCATAATCAGGACTATTCACGTCAAATAGTGCTTTATGAGTCCAATGGAAAATATCATGACTCATAATTAAATAACTTGCCAGCATCAACACACCAGCTATTGGCAACCAGTATCCAAAAGACAGAAATATTCTCAGCAATGCAGTTGACCATCCAGCTTGGGCAGCATATTGAATAGCGAAGAAGAATACTCCAATAACAGCTATTCCAGTGAAATAGACATTATTAATCCAAATATTGGCATAAAGCCTCTGGTACCAATGGAAAGCATGCGCTCCTTCTGTATGGGCTTCATCATGACCTCCACCCATCATTGCCATCAAAATTCCTGCAGCAAGGATAACTGAACCAATGATCAAAACAGTAAATATTGATTTTTTCAGCCCTGCTGAAAAATCAAACTTTTGATCCAAATTATAATTTGTAGTACTGTGCCCCATGATTATTGCTTCTGAATTTCTTGTTTAACATAGTGAACAATTTTCCATATTCTTTCCTGCGGAATTTGAGAACCATGTGCGCCCATTCTTCCTTTTCCCTTCATCACTACGTGGAAAATGTGTCCTTCAGGAAGATTGATATAGGCACCCCCTTTAAGATTGGCAACACCACCAATAACTTCTCCTGCTTTCCCATTACCTTCTCCACTTTGGCCATGACAAGCAGAACAGTACTGTGTGTATAATACCTTTCCTTCTGCCAAAACCTGAGGTGTTAATTCCAGAGGATTTACATTCAAAGCTGCAGCTTCCAACTCAAACTGCTTTAATCTGTAGGGAAGTGAACCATCTTTAGATCTTGGGACAGTATTTGCTACAGGTTCACGCATATTCATTCGGTTGGGGTTATTAATATTGCTATTAAAAAACTCTCCTTTTCCATCTTCTCTAGTTGATAACCAAGCTCCTTCATCCTCATTAACGATTTGTGAAAGGGGTTCATAAGCTATTGAATTATACATTTGGGGTGCATATTCATAACCGGGATCCTCACCGGACGCACCACAGGAAGTAAGACCAATGGCTACTCCAAGAAATGCAAACGTGTATATAGAATGTGTGATTTTCATATATCTATTTACCTATTCAAAACTTTTAAAATTTACCTCTGAAGCTCCTGAGCCTTTTAAGACATCTGTCAATTGACTTTCTCCTAATGAGGAATTAGTAGCCAAATCGATTGCCATAACATGCTTGTCATCTGTAATCCTGACATCAAATATCCTAGGCTGTCCCCAAGGTTTTAGATTGCTGGCAATCATAAACACACCAACCATACCGAAAGCTGCCAATAAAACTGTCAATTCAAATGTCACCGGAATAAAATCAGGAAAAGCAGCATGGTCTTTACCTCCGATTATCATTGGCCAATCAATTTTCATCATGTAGAACTGCATGGTCAAAGCAAGAGTAGTCCCCAACATTCCGAATAAAAAGGCAGCAATAGGAAGTTTACTTCTTTTGTACCCCAATACATCATCTATTCCGTGAACAGGAAATGGTGAATAAACCTCATGGATTTTGACACCGCTGCCTCTTACTTTAGATATTGCATCCAGCAAAACATCCTCATCGTCATATACGCCTAGGATGAAATTTTTATCTCTTTCCATGCTTTATTTAATTACTTTTTCTGATGAAGATTTCACAATAGATTTCACTTCTGCCATGTTGATCACAGGGAAGAATTTTGCAAACAAGAAGAATAAAGTGAAGAATAATCCGAAGGTAAACATATATACTCCAACATCTGAAATAGTTGGATAGAACATTGCCCACGAAGACGGAAGATAATCTCTATGCAAAGAAGTCACAATGATCACAAATCTCTCAAACCACATTCCGATATTTACCACAAGAGATAATAAGAAAGTAGCAACAATTGAAGTCCTTATTTTTTTGAACCAGAAAAGCTGGGGGGAAATCACGTTACATGTCATCATTGACCAATATGCCCACCAATACGGCCCAAACATCCTGTTCATGAATGCATATTGCTCAGCGGCTACCCCTGAATACCACGCCATAAAGAATTCTGTAATGTAAGCAATACCTACAATTGATCCTGTAATGATGATCACGATATTCATTAATTCAATATGACCAATCGTAATATAGTCTTCCAAGTGGAAAACTTTCCTTGTAACAATCATCAATGTCAATACCATCGCAAATCCTGAGAAAATCGCTCCTGCAACAAAGTATGGAGGGAAAATCGTTGTATGCCAACCAGGAATTACAGATGTAGCAAAGTCAAAGGATACAATTGTATGAACTGACAGTACTAGAGGTGTTGCCAAACCGGCCAAAATCAAAGCTACTGATTCATATCTGCTCCAAGTTTTGGCAGCTCCGTCCCATCCAAAAGACAAAGCACCGTAAATGCTTTTTCTGATTCCTGTCGCCCTGTCTCTGATTGTAGCAAAGTCCGGAATCAAACCTATGTACCAGAATACCAATGAAACCGAGAAATAAGTTGAAATCGCAAATACGTCCCAAAGAAGTGGTGAGTTAAAGTTAACCCAAAGAGATCCAAAGGTATTTGGAAGTGGCAAAGCCCAATAAGCACCCAACCATGGTCTTCCCATGTGAATCACAGGAAACATGGCAGCACAAATTACCGCAAAAATTGTCATGGCTTCTGCAGCTCTGTTGATGGCCATTCTCCACTTTTGTCTGAACAATAAAAGTACAGCAGAGATCAAAGTTCCTGCGTGACCGATCCCAACCCACCAAACGAAGTTGGTAATATCCCAAGCCCAGCCAACAGTTTTATTGAGTCCCCACATACCTATACCCTCCCAAAGAGTTGCTACCAATGCAATCGATCCTATTAACAACACCCCTACAGAAAATAAAAAAGCCAATAGCCAGCCCATGCTGGGCTTTGCCTCTACCTGCCTTGATATATCATGGGTGACGTCTTTCAGAGTTTTACCGCCTGTAATCAGAGGCTGGCGTACGGATGAAGTAACATGCATATCTTATAAAATTATTTATTACGCTTCTGATTTATCCTTATTTCTGATTTTGGTAAAATACCAAACGTTAGGGCTCACATTGATTTCTTCCAAAACGTGGTAGGCCCTTTCCTCATTGACTTCTTTTTTTGCAGAAATTGTGTCTTCCTGAATTTTGAGCATTTGGGTGATTTTACTGTTGGAATCATTCATGTCTCCGAATACAATTGCAGTAGTAGGACAAGCTGAGGCACAAGCTACGTTTATTTCCCCGTCTTTTACTTTCCTGCCTTCTCTCTTAGCAGTCAATTTGCCTGCTTGGATTCTTTGTACACACATAGAGCATTTTTCGATAACACCTCTAGCCCTTACTGTAACATCAGGATTCAACACCATCTTGCCCATATCGTCATTTTGTGCAACGTTTACAGCGGCAAAGTCTTTGTTATCATGATATTTGAACCAGTTAAATCTCCTTACTTTATATGGACAGTTATTGGCACAATACCTTGTTCCAATACATCTGTTGTAAGTCATTTGATTTAGACCTTCAGAAGAGTGGGTCGTTGCTGCTACCGGACAAACCGTTTCGCAAGGTGCATTATTACAATGCTGACACATCATTGGCTGAAAAGTAACTTCCGGATTATCAGCAGCAACTTCAAGTTCTTTGTTTGAAGTTGCTTCTACCGGAGAGCTATAGTACCTATCGATTCTTATCCAGGCCATTTCCCTTCTGTTGAGCACTTCCTGCTTTCCAACAACAGAAACGTTGTTTTCAACCTGACAAGCTATGGTACAAGCACCGCAACCGATACAAGAATTCATATCTATTGCCAATCCCCAATGGTGTTGGCTGTATTGGTGACCCTTCCAAAGTGAAATCTTGGAAGGCTTGACAAACTCACCTTCTTTGTAAATCTTTGGATGGTACCTGCCTGCGGAAGCATCTTCTTTATACTCTCCAAGAGTGGCTTCTTGAATCACAAACTCTCTTCCCATATAAGTTTGATGAGTTTGGGTCTGTGCAATTTTGTATGCTTCCGAAGTCAATTCGATAGAGATACCTTCGGTTACATCAAAATTTGTGAAACCTTTTGAGCTATCTGCCAATTCATAAGCATTGACGCCAACACCATCAGCAACCCTCCCAGCTTTAGTCCTTCCATATCCCAATGCCAAACCAACTGTTCCTTCTGCCTGTCCAGGTTGAACCAAAACAGGTACAATTAGAGATTTTCCTCCAACTGTAAGTTTTGCTTTTTTAGTCTCACCTTCAACCATTTTTAGACCATTTTCATTGGCCCATTTTTGTGAAACGGTCAGATAATTGTCCCAAGTAGCTTTTGAAATTGGATCAGACATTTCTTGTAGCCAAGGAATATTTGCAAATGTTCCATTCCCAATCCCAATTTTTGTATATATAGCCAATTCCGTAGCTGCGTTATCTGCTTTATACGATTTTGCAACAGAAGAGGCCGCTGAAGCCAAATCAGAGATATTAGCAACAGGTGCAGATTCAGATGAAATAGAATACACCCCATTGAACAATGATCTGTCCCAAAACTCCTGGAAATTGGATGTTTCGGACTGAGCTGCAAATAAAGTCGAGTTCCAGTTTTGTTGTAAGAAATCGTAATAATTGGTAGAGGCACCTGACCAAACCAAGAAAGTATCCTGAGCCTGTCTTGTATCGAATAAAGGGGAAATGGCAGGTTGACTCAAGCTATATTCTCCTTTTCTTGGATAAAAATCATTCCATGATTCTAGATAATGGTGATCCGGTGCAACATATTGTACCAAAGAAGCTGTCTCATCCATGGTAGAGTTGGTGGCCACTGATACTTTTGCTTTTGCAATACCTTCTGCTAGCTCAGATCCTTTTGCAAAATCATAAACAGGATTACAATTGTAGAACACAACTCCTCCAACTTTACCTCCTTTTAAATCAGCAACAAACTGATTCATTTTTGAATCATCTCCTTTTCTGAAATAAGATGGCTTTGAGAAATCTACTGTTACACCATTATTTTCAAGTAAGTCATTGATTGCATTGACCACAATCTGCACATTTGGATCATTTGAACCAGACACAACAATGGATTTACCTTTGTTTGCCCAAAGCTCTTTTGCCGCTTTGTCAAGGTGCGCTATTTCAACTGCACTTCCTGAAACAGTAGCCGCTCCGGCTAGTTTGGCTACCGCATTGTATAATGCCAAAACAGCAAGACCACTTTGCGAAGGTTTTATTGGGGTTCTGTAATCTGCATTTGCACCGGTAAGTGAAAGGTTCGATTCAAACTGGAAATGACGGGACATTACCGGCTTTTCTTTTGAAATCTTTCTTCCCTGACCATATTGCTTTGCAAATTCAATAGGGGAAATCCATGTTCCTAAAAAGTCTGCTCCAAAGCTTACGATAACACTAGCTTTTTCGAAGTTATAAGTTGGAAGCATTGCTGTACCGTAGGATGTCTCAGCTGCTTTTGTAATACCATAATTAGAAATCGGGTCATAAGTGATGATTTCGGCGCCACCAAAAGCATCAGCAAACTGCTGGATGACTTTTTCGGTAGAAGGAGAAATAACTGTATTGGTAACGATTTTCACTGAACCTGCAGCAGCTAGTTTAGTCTTTACTTCAGAATCTATTGTGGCCCAATCAGACTTAGCACCATTGATATGTGGTCCTGCAAGTCTTTGCTTGTCGTATAAGGATAGGACAGATGCTTCTACAATGGCACTTATTCCTCCTTTGTTGATCGGAGAAAGCTCATTTCCATCTATTTTGATAGGTCTTCCTTCCCTGGTTTTTACTACGATCGAGGCATAATCACCCCCTGAAGAAAATGTAGATGCATAATAATTGGGAATGGAAGGATTGATATCAACAGGTTTATTGACATAAGGAATTGCCTTTCTTACAGGCGCCTCACATGCAGCCAAAGAAGCTGCTGCCAAGCTAAAGCCCATCAATTTAAGAAAATCCCTCCTAGATGCACCTTCTTCATTTCCTAAGATTGTTGGCATTTCAGGAAATTCCTTCTCTGCATTTTTAACAAATTCAGGATCATTTGTTAATTGCTCTAAACCTTTCCAATAGGTCTTTTTATTTTCTGTCATTGTATATTCAAGAAAGTAAGTTCTGAATTATTTTTAAATTAATAATGGCACTTAGCACATTCCAATCCTCCGATGTCTTTCACCTTGAGGGCTTCTTTGGAATTGCTGTGTAACTGCACCAATTTATCGTAATATTCATTTCCCCTGGAATTAATGTCTGTCTGTCTGTGACAGTCTATACACCATCCCATGGTCAGTGAACTATGCTGATAGACCACTTCCATTTCTTGGATCTGTCCGTGACAAGTCTGGCAGGCAATCCCTCCTACAGCTACGTGCTGTGCATGGTTAAAATAAGCAAGGTCGGGAAGGTTATGAATTCTAACCCACTCTATAGGCTGGTTATTATCAACTGCTGCATAGATTTTAGCGATTTCGGGAGAAATACCCTCTTTTCCACCTACATTTTGGATATGTGTATGGCAATTCATACAAATGTTAGCAGATGGTATATTTGCTGATTTTCCTATTTCAACGCCTGTATGACAATATTGACATTCGATTTCGTATTGTCCTGCATGTAACTGATGGGAAAAAGCAATAGGCTGCTTTGGTCCATATCCTTGCTGAACACCTATCGTCAAAATCTCATCAAGAGCTGTTTTAACAGTAAAGGCAATTACAATCGTGGTAATAATGATAACAAAACCATCTGATTTGATAAGCTTTTTGAAATCAAATTTTTGGTTGATAAATTCTTCATCAATTGCATCAAGTTTTTGATTGCTCAGGTATTTGGTCAAAATGGAGATAATGAGACCTAAAACAATCAAAATCAATAACAATACGACAACAAGCACCCCCAAAATAATGGTCAGGTATTCACTGGGAATTCCTGAACCTCCCGCGGCAGCTTGAGTGCCATCTGCCGGAGTTGAAGCAGCTGCAGCTGGATCAACCTTATCTCCATATTCTATGTAAGACAATAAATTCAACAAATCAGCATCTGAGAGGAATTCATGCGCAGGCATGACCAAATTGTTGAATTGCCCAGAAATGGTCACAGCTTCAGCATCACCTGAGGCAATCAAAGCCTGGGAGTTTTTAATAAATTTTTTAGCCCATTCGATGGAATGACGGTCTGTTACTCCTCTTAAGGCAGGACCAACATTCTTGGAATCTAACCTGTGACAAGTTCTACAGTTTGCATTGAAGATGGTCTTCCCTGCTGCTATCGCCTCCTCACTGTTGGAAACATCGGGATTTACCGCGTAGACTTGTGTCCCTGACAACTGGAAAATTAGCATCATTACGAGGCTAAATCTCAAAGGAACACTTAATAATGAGCGATTGATCGACATATTTATTACTTATTAAACAGTTTAATGCACGTTTTTTTATAAACACTGCAAATGTACTATCGCAATTCTATTTTTCAAACTTGAATGAAATAGCAAAATTAGCCTTAGAATCAGAATTAATTTTATTACATAT
>NZ_CDSBKL010000041.1:0-18047 GCF_977115555.1 Aquiflexum sp. | reverse complement strand
CTCTTGGGGCATCGTAAAAAGACTGGAACATGCCTTTTAGAAATCCTACGTTATTATCCTTACACGAAATAAGGTTGCCTTCGGCATCTTTTATATATTGAGGATGTACAGTAATCATACTTTTTTTGTTTTTTGATTTCAAACTGTTAAACGTTCAATTATGGAGTATTTGTTTAAAGAAAACCAGCAGATTTTTTTTTGCATCATAAATCCTTTTTTCAAAACCTTATGACCTTCCAACTTTCCTAACTTTCAAACTTTAAAACTCCCCAATCTTCCATCCCGATAGTTATCGGGACCAATTTTACAATCTTTCAATCTCTGCCCCTAGCGCATTCAGCCTTTTGTCTATATACTGATAGCCACGGTCGATCTGCTCGATATTGTCAATGATGGATGTGCCTTCCGCAGAAAGTGCAGCGATCAGCAAGGAGACTCCGGCTCTGATATCCGGAGAGGTCATGCGGATTCCACGGAGTGGATATTTCCTGTCCAAACCGATGACTGTTGCCCTGTGAGGATCGCAAAGGATAATCTGTGCACCCATATCGATCAGTTTATCGACAAAGAACAAACGGCTTTCGAACATCTTCTGATGCACCAAAACTGTTCCCTTTGCCTGGGTTGCGGTGACCAAAATGATACTCAGCAAATCAGGCGTAAATCCCGGCCAAATCGCATCGGCCACTGTCAGGATAGATCCGTCAATGAAAGTCTCGATTTCATAATGCTTCTGCGCAGGGATAAAAATATCATCCCCACGGAATTCCATTTTGATCCCCATCCTTTTGAAAGTATCGGGAATGATTCCCAATCTATGGATTTGGGCATCTTTGATGGTGATTTCCGATTGGGTCATGGCAGCAAGACCGATAAACGATCCAATCTCAATCATATCCGGAAGCATGGTATGTTCTGTTCCTTTTAGGGATTTGACACCTTCGATATGCAATAGGTTGGAACCGACCCCTGTGATTTTTGCACCCATGCGGTTGAGCATGTCGCAAAGCTGTTGTAGGTAAGGTTCGCAAGCCGCGTTATAGATGGTGGTTTTTCCTTCCGCCAAGACTGCAGCCATGACAATGTTGGCGGTACCGGTGACGGAAGCCTCATCCAAAAGCATATAAGCTCCCTTGAGGTTTTTGCCATCAATATGGAATATTTCTCTTTTGCTGTCGTAATGGAATTCTGCACCGAGTTTTTGGAAACCGTAGAAGTGTGTATCCATTCTTCTTCTGCCGATTTTGTCTCCTCCCGGCTTGGAAAGTCTTCCATGTCCAAATCTTCCCAAAAGCGGGCCGAGGATCATGACTGAACCACGGAGTGCCGATGCTTTTTTGAGAAAATCATCTGTATCGAGGTAGTTCAGGTCCACGTTGTCTGCCTGAAAAGTGTAAGATTCGGGACCGATTTTTTCCACTTTTACACCCATGTCTCCAAGGAGTTCTATGAGCTTATTGACATCCCTGATATCGGGGATTTTGTGGATTGTGATTTTATCGGAGGAAAGAAGCACCGCGCAAAGGATTTGGAGTGCTTCGTTTTTGGCGCCTTGGGGAATGATTTCACCCTTCAGTTTGAGGCCGCCTTTTACTTTGAATGATGACATTTATCTGCGCTTTTTATGGCCTCCGTTATTGTTTCTTCTTCTGTCATTGCCTCCGCTAAATTTCCTGCGGTTGTTATTGGTATTTGCTTCCGGCTCTGAAGGAAGTTTGAAATCTCTTCGGGTATTGGTTTCAAAAAGTCCCATTTCTCTTACTTTTTCCAAGTCGATATGGAGTTTTCCTTTAGAAAGGGTTTTGATATCATCCAAAATGATCCCGTCATCAAAATTTTCTCTGTTCCAGGTAGAATGAAAACTTCTCATCAACTGACCGATGTAGATGATCGCAGCTTCCTGCTCCTCATCATCTTCGATTTCAACAGCTTTTTCGATCAGTTTTTCAATGTTTCTGCCGTAGTGTTTGAATTTGATTTCACCTTTCGGATATCCAACCCTTGCAGGCTTTTTATTGAGCAATTCTCTTTGTGGACTTGGGTAAGGGCCATCGACATCAAGTTGAAAGTCTGACATGATATGGAGGTCATCCCAAATTTTTTGGTCGTTTTCTGCCTTCATGGAAGGGTTGAGCTGCTTGACCATTTCCACCAAAAGAAAGGCACTTTGGGTGCGTTTTTCCCTGTCTTCCATTTCGGATATGTAAATGGAAAGACGTTGGATGTTTTTTCCGTATTCTTTCAAAATAACTGAATGCTTATCTGTAATTTCTTGATTGCTCATGTTGTCTCCCGTCTGTACGATTGTTAAAGTAAAAAAACTTTTAAATTGGGATTGGTCTATTCGATGATTCGAAGCTTCGCAAAGCTAAGTAATAATGTCTTCTCTCCAAAATTATCGAATTGAATGCTTGCTTTTCTGTTGATTCCTTCGGTTTCAATCTTATTTACTATGCCAAAACCGAACTTTGGATGCTCCACTTTAGCACCTGCTTGCAGGTTATTGGTATTGGAAGGTTTGAAGTCAGGACTTGGGGTATGGATTTTTGCCGTGGTCATGGGTCTTTGACTTTGGTTTTTGATTCCCACAAATCCTGATTTTCCTTCGCTCGATTCATTTCTCAATGCTCCTGAAAGGGCAGATGTCATCCTTTTGTTGACCCGGATGCACATCGGGTCAACTTCCTCCAAGAAGCGGCTCGGTTCACAATTCAACAACCTGCCAAATCTATAACGAGTCAGGGCATAGGTCAGGTATAACTTATCCATAGCCCGGGTAGAGGCGACATAAAAAAGCCTTCTTTCCTCTTCCAAATCTTCCCTGCTCTGCATCATCATCTGTGAGGGAAATAAGTCCTCCTCCATACCGACAACAAAAACCTGCTTGAATTCCAATCCCTTCGATGAGTGGATGGTCATCAGGGTAACAGCATCACCGGTGTCTTTATTCCTGTCATTGTCAGTCAGCAAGGCGATTTCCTGAAGGAATGCACCGAGACTTTTTTCCGGATTCTCAGGATTGTCCACGTATTCCTTGATCGCATTGAGCAATTCCTGCACGTTTTCGTACCTGTTGAGTCCTTCGATGGTTTTGTCTTCGTACAAATCCTTCAATAATCCGGACTGCTTTGCGATGCTGGAAGCCGCTTCGAAAGCGTCTTTTCTTTCCACCTCGATCCCAAAACTTTTGATCATCGTGCAAAAATCATCCACAGAATTGGCTGCCCGACCTCCCAAAAAACTGGTCGCGTTTTGGATCACATCCCACAGCGGGATATCATGCTCGTAGGCTGCCACCATCATTTTTTCTACTGTCGTGTCGCCGATTCCCCGCTTTGGATAATTGATGATCCGCTTGAATGCTTCCTCATCTTCATGATTGACAACGAATCGTAAATAAGCCAAAAGGTCTTTGATTTCTTTCCTTTGGTAAAATGACAAACCACCTACGATTTTGTAGGTGATGTTCATTTTCCTCAAAGCTTCTTCTATAGATCTGGATTGGGAGTTGGTGCGGTAAAGAACAGCAAAGTCGCTGTTGTTGAGTTTTTTGTTGTTTTTCTCTTCGAAGATCGTCGTAGCGACCAACCTTCCTTCCTCATTGTCCGAACTTGCTTTGATGAGTTCGATCAGGTCTCCCTCAGTATTCTGCGTCCAAATGTCTTTTTTGAGTTGGGCTTTATTTTTGGCAATGATGCTGTTGGCAGCTTGCACGATATTTTTGGTGGAGCGATAGTTTTGCTCGAGTTTGACTACAAACAGATCCGGGTAATCCTTTTCAAAATTCAGGATGTTCTGAATATCTGCCCCTCGAAAGGCATAAATACTTTGTGCATCGTCCCCGACCACACAGATATTTTGGTGAACGGATGCGAGTTTTTTGGTGATGAGGTATTGGGAGACGTTGGTGTCCTGAAACTCATCCACCATTACGTATTTGAATCGCTGTTGGTATTTGTTCAGCACATCGAGGTGGTCTCTGAAGAGGACGTTGGTATTGAAAAGCAAGTCATCGAAATCCATCGCTCCGGAGCGAAATAGCCGCTTTTGGTAGTTTTTGTAGATTTCTCCCATCCTTGGTTTCATGGCTGCCTCATCATCGGATTTGATATATGGATCATTGAGGTAAGTTTCCCAAGCAATCAACCTATTTTTGGCACCGGAAATCCGCGACAGGACAGTACTGGGTTTATAAACCTTGTCATCAAGTTTCATCTCCTTGACAATACTCCTGATCAAGGACTTGCTGTCATCGGTGTCGTAAATGGTGAAGTTGGAAGGATAGCCGATTTTGTCAGCTTCGACCCGGAGGATTTTGGCAAAAGTCGAGTGAAAAGTACCCATCCAGGTATTCCGGGCATCGAGTCCGATGAGTTTCTCGATCCGGAGTTTCATTTCCGCAGCGGCTTTGTTGGTAAAAGTAAGGGACAGGATATTGAAAGGATCGACTCCTTTGGCATGGATCAGGTGGGCGATGCGGTAGGTGAGAACCCTTGTCTTTCCTGAACCTGCACCTGCGATGATCATTACCGGGCCATCTGTATGTTCTACTGCTTCTCTTTGGGGGGGATTGAGTCCTTTTAAATAATCCATGCGTCAATTTAATCCTTCAAGTTTCAAAGTTAGGGATTTTGGAAGGGCAAAGGAAATTAAGTTTACTTCCACCGATTATGGCTCCAGAGATAAATCTCGGGTTGTTCCCGGATTCCTTTTTCGGTAATCCGAATAAAAGCATCTGTTATACTATGTGAAGGAGCATCTGTGTAAGGTGGTTCACAAACCAATTCATAAGTCATGGTGTAATGGCCTCTTTTTGGCCTCTTCATATTACAATAATAAACAGCATAGCCATTTCTTTTCGCAAGTTTTTCAGGCCCTTCAAAAAATGCTGTTTCACGGTTCATAAATTCTGCAGAATATCGGATTTCTTTATTTCCGGGCCGTTGGTCAGCTGCCAAGCCTATTGCCCGGGGCACATTTCTTTTCTCCAAAAAATTCCTGCCGAAATTTGATTTTTCAACCAGAGTTCCACCAAATCTTCCCCTAATATTCATCATCAATGAATCAAAAAAACGATTGGAAAGTTTGGAATAGACAGTTTCTAGCCTGGTATCGACAAGCGCTTTGAACCCGATGACATATGCTTCCCAATTAATGAAGTGACCGCTGATCAAAATTACGATTTCACCATGGTTAACCCGGTCAATGATGAGGTGTCCATTGAGGATGGTCAGTCTTTTTTCGATTTCTTTTTGGCTGATGGTATAGAACTTCAGGGTTTCAGCAAAGGTATCGGTGAGGTTTCGGAAGAATTTTTTTGAAATGGATCTTCTTTCTTTGTCCGATTTTTCGGGAAAGGCATGCAAAAGATTATCAAGAATGACTTTTTGTCTGTATTTCAAAACATGGTATCCAAATAGATAAAGTACATCAGTGAACAGGTAAAGTACCCACAGTGGCAAATATGATATCAGTCTGACTATAATCATGCGAATTTTGGTCGTAATGACAGGTAACAGGGCATTGTCTTGAAAAATTCAAAATAAGCCAAAACAGCCGACTTTATTTGAAAATATTAGTGATAAATTCTTCCAATGATTACTTTTGAATCTTATGTCTGAAGTTCAGAGAAAAAAATATTCCGAACAGGAAAAGAGTAATATCTTCGATCAGGAGTTTATGCCCAACATAGACTCTATGTACAATTTTGCCTACAGGCTTACTTTTGACGAGGATGATGCCAAAGATCTGGTACAAGATACCTACCTCAAAGCATTTAGGTTTATCAATTCCTTTGAGCAGGGAACCAATGCCAAAGCTTGGCTGTTTCGCATCCTGAAAAACTCCTTCATCAACGATTACAGAAAAAAGAGCAAACAACCTGCAAAAATTGATTATCAGGAAGTTGAAACTTATTATAATTCAGATGATGTTGATTATAGCAGTACCACGGATCTGAGGGTCGATGCCGTCAAGGACATGCTCGGCGACGAGATATCCAATGCGCTCAACAGTCTCGCTGTAGATTTCAGAACAGTGATAATATTGTGCGACCTCGAAGGATTTACCTACGAGGAGATGGCCAAGATATTGGATATACCAATCGGTACTGTGAGGTCAAGATTGCATAGGGCAAGGAACTTATTAAAAGACAAACTGCGTTCCTATGCATCGACAATGGGATATGGAGATGACGAAGAGGAGTAATTCTCGTTAGGACTATTCAGAAAGGGAAAATTTTATTCAAATACAGTATATCAAGTAAGATTAAAAATGGACGATAATTCAACACCATCTGGAGAAAGGAAGCTTTCGTGTTCTGATGTCAGTAAATGTTTCCAGCTTTTGGAAAGCATTTTAGATGGGGAGAACAATACCAATTCGAAGGAAATGCTCAATGAAAAATTGGCCAAATGTGAACCATGCTTCAAGCATTTTCACCTTGAACAGGCAATCCGCGATGTCCTGAAGACCAAATGCACCAAACAGGCTGTTCCAAGTGAACTTGCGGCAAGTATCAGAGAGATTATCCAGGATAAAAAATAACCCGCCATGTCCTCAGGAAAAGCAATCATTTTTTCAGCCCCATCCGGTTCGGGCAAAACTACCATAGTAAGACACCTCTTAAGTAAATTTCCCAACCTTGGTTTTTCAATTTCGGCTTCCACTAGGGACAAAAGAGGAAGAACAGAAGAGAACGGGAAAGATTATTATTTTTTGACACCCGAAGATTTTAAAAAGAAAATAGACAGCGACGATTTCATAGAGTGGGAAGAAGTATACGAAGGCAATTTCTACGGAACCCTAAAAGAAGAAATCCAAAGACTTTGGGATGAAGGAAAGCATGTCATTTTTGATGTGGATGTCAAAGGTGGCATCAACCTCAAGAAGTATTTTGGGGACAAAGCATTGGCCGTTTTTGTCAAAGTGCCTTCTTTGGAGGTTTTGCACGAAAGGTTGAAGGACCGCGGTACAGAATCTGAAGAAAGTCTGTCAAGAAGGCTATACAAAGCAAAATTTGAAACTACCTTTCAGGATAAGTTTGATGCTATCATTTTGAATGACGAAAGAGAGAAATCTTTTGCTGAGGCGGAGAAGCTTGTAGGGGATTTTCTGGCTAAATAATCATACAGTTATTTTGAAAATAGGATTGTTTTTTGGATCTTTTAATCCTGTTCATATCGGCCATCTCATCATTGCCAATGTGATGCAGGATAGGACTGACTTGGATGAGGTATGGTTTGTGGTCAGTCCGCAAAATCCCTTCAAAAAGCAAAAATCATTATTACATGAATTTGATCGGCTTAAAATGGTAGAGCTCGCCATTGCCGATCATTTTTATTTTAGGGCCTCCGATGTGGAGTTTCACATGCCCCGACCGAGCTATACCATTGATACGCTTACTTACCTTTCCGAAAAGCACCCCAACCATCAATTTCGGTTGATTGTAGGAGGGGACAACCTGACACACTTCCACAAATGGAAAAATTTTGAGGTAATCTTGGAGCAATACGGACTGTATGTCTATCCCCGTCCCGGTGACAAACCTAACTTGAATCATCCTAATATCAAGTATGTCGAAGCGCCGCTGATGGATATTTCTGCGACTTTTATCCGAGACGCAATCAAAAACGGGAACTCGGTAAGGTATCTTATTCCCCAATCTGTGGAGGATTATATCAGGGATAAGAAGTTGTTTTTGTGACTTTCAGAAAACCGGAAAAAATTGAGATAACTTCCCTCAAATATGATCCTCTTTTCCTGAGGCAATTTCATACAAAAGTTCCCTTGAACGATGCAGCTGCGCTTTTACAGTCCCAAGAGGTTTGTCTAATTCCTGAGCGATTTCTTCATAGGACAATTCATCGAAATAGCGCAACTCTACCAATTTCCGGTATTTGGCAGGCAGCTTGTCGACAAAAATCCTGACCATCTCAATCCGTTGTGATCTGATAAATTCATCCTGAGGGTTGTTGTCATCGTCCTCCACATCTATCGTGACAGAATTGCCGCCATCATCACTCATACTGGTGTTGAGGCTCATGGTTTTGAGCTTTTTCTTCCGGATAAAATCAATAGTATTGTTGGTGGCTATTCTGAATAGCCATGTGCTGAAAGTATAATCCTTTTTGAACTTATGGAGGTTTTTGAAAGCTTTGGCAAAAGCTTCCATTGTCAGGTCTTCGGCGTCATCAGTATCCCTGATCATTTTGAGAATCATGAAATAAACGGCTTTTTTATACCGCTTCATCAGCATGGCATAGGCCTGCTGGTCCAACTCAATGACAGCTTTGTCTATGAGTTCGAAGTCCTCTAAGGCCTTGCTTGAAAATCCTCTTTCGTTTATTTCCATTTAACTTTTTTTGACAGGTACCCCAATGAACCCAGAATCCAAAAGTACCCTATATACATGACATCGAAAATCATCGACCATAAAAACTCAAAGTTACCTTCAAGTTTTTTTCTGGCAGATTGGAATATCGAGGTGATTAATATAGACCGGACAACCATTATACCCATTATTACCAAAATTTGTTCCCAATTTTGATTAATAACTGAAAATATAAGCAATACTATCCCTGTCACCCAAAACAGAAAATGGGTAAATGCATACCATCCGACTTTTTGTTTGTTAGCTGCGGTGTAGTATTTTCCTGCATGAAAATGTCTTTTCTTTTGTGTGAAATATTCTTCCCAAGTGTTTTTAGGTACGGAAAAAGTGATGCTTTCAGGGTCTACTACCACTGCGGCATTGGAGCTATTGGCATGAAGGTTTACAAAAAGGTCATCATCCCCACATTCAATATCCCAAAGTCCCTTGAATGCTTTTTTGCCCATAAAGAAGCTCCTTCTATAACTCAGGTTGCGTCCGACACCCATAAATGGTGATTTCCAAACTGCAAATGACATGTATAGGATAGCAGTCCAGACGGTTTCCAGCTGGATCCATTTGTTCAGAAACCCTCTTTGAGATTCATATTGTGAAAAGCCCAACGCGAAATCTTTTCCCTCAAGTCTCACAGGTGCTGTCATCAATTCTATCCATTTATCGGTTTTGGGCCTACAGTCCGCATCAGTCAAAAGAATGACGTCATTTTTTGCCACTTTGATACCCAGAGTGAGTGCATATTTTTTTGAGGTGACATGGTTTGGGGTGTAGTCGACCGTGACAGTCCTCAGTTTTGGATAGATAGCCATTAATTGTTCGAGCACCCTCTTTGTCCCATCGTATGATCGGTCGTTGATGACCATCACCTCAAAATTGGGATAATCCTGTTCAAACAACAATGGGATGATTCTCTTGAGGTTTGTCCGCTCATTGTGAGCCGCTATGACCACCGTCACCGGCTCCTTTTCCCGGGAATTAGTAGTTGACTTCTTCTTGTAAAAAAAGGCAAATCGTCCAAACAAAAACAGAAGGTAAAATAACTGTACAGCAAGACTGACAAAAAAAACGATCCACAAAATTTGTATAAACATCCCCTTGTTATTGTGGGGCAAATATAAAATCAAATTGAGCATTCATTTAAGAATAAGCTTATATTTTTGTGTTTCAAAAAACGAAATGGTATCTCAAGCCGCAATCGAGACATTGAGATTAATCCAAACAGAATGAAGTTTAAGCTAGAAGCTACCGATCCTGAAAGCAAAGCACGGGCAGGTTTACTCAAAACAGACCATGGGGATATCGAAACCCCGATTTTTATGCCTGTCGGAACAGCAGGTACTGTCAAGGCAGTACATCAGAGGGAATTGATGTATGACATCAAAGCGCAGATTATCCTAGGAAATACCTACCATTTGTACCTCAGACCAGGTTTGGACGTCCTCCAAAAAGCAGGCGGTCTTCATAAATTTAACGGTTGGAACAAACCAATTCTGACAGATTCCGGAGGGTATCAGGTATTTTCATTGGCAGCAAACAGAAAATTGACCGAAGAAGGAGCCATCTTCAAATCCCATATTGACGGATCCAAGCATACTTTTACTCCTGAGGGTGTCATGGACATTCAGCGGATTATCGGGGCGGATATCATCATGGCCTTTGACGAATGCCCTCCTTATCCATGCGACTATGCTTATGCCCGCAAATCCATGGACCTTACTCACCGTTGGTTGAAACGATGCATTGATAGGTTTGACAGTACTGAGGGAGTCTATGGATATAGTCAGGCGCTTTTCCCGATAATTCAGGGAAGTGTTTTCAAAGATTTGAGAAAGCAGTCGGCAGAGTTTGTAGCTTCCTGCGAAAGGGAGGGCAATGCCATAGGTGGATTGTCAGTGGGAGAACCTGCTGAGATGATGTATGAGATGACCGATATGGTCACCGATATTTTACCAAAAGACAGACCAAGATACCTCATGGGTGTCGGTACCCCTGCCAATATTCTGGAAGGCATTTCCTTGGGGATAGACATGTTTGACTGTGTGATGCCGACACGGAATGCGAGAAACGGCATGCTTTTCACTTCCGAAGGAATCATCAATATCCGAAACGAAAAGTGGAAGGAAGATTTCAGCCCAATCGATCCAAATATCAATTCATACGTAAGTACTTTTTATTCGAAAGCTTATCTTAGGCATCTTGTGATCAGCAAGGAAATTCTCGCAGCACAGATTGCGAGTATTCATAATTTGGCTTTTTACCTTTGGCTGGTGGGTCAGGCGAGGGAAAAAATCAAGTCAGGCGGGTTTTTGGCTTGGAAAAAAGAAATGGTAGAAAAAGTAAGCAGAAGGTTATAAGGATGAAAATTCTCGACAAGCTCATCATCAAAGATTTTCTCAAAACCTATTTCTTTGTGGTTTTGATGCTGATCATGATTGTATTGGTGTTGGACTTCACCGAGAAGAATGACAAGTTCATCCGGAACGAAGTCCCTGCCAAAGAGATCTTGAAGTACCTTGGCAATTACGGTCTGTACCTCAATAACCTGCTCACCCCGATTACTGTCTTTATTTCTGTTATTTTCATTACTTCCAAAATGGCGGGAAGGACTGAGATCATTGCCATTTTGAGTAGCGGTACAAGTTTCGTAAGGATGCTTTTTCCATTTCTTTTTTCGGCGTCCATGATCGGTATTGTAAGTTTTCTGATGAATGGATGGATCCTTCCGGGAGCTACTGCCGGAGTTACGGAATTCAAGTCAAGATGGCTTGAAGAAGATAAGTTTTTTACCCAGCAAAACATCCATGTCAAAGTCGCGCCGGATGTGTATGCTTATATATCCAGGTACTATACCTCAGGGAATACAGGGTATAATTTTACTTTAGAAGAGATCAGGGAAGGAAAATTGATAGCGAAACTCTCCGCAGACAGGATCGTGTGGGATACCGCCATCAATACTTGGTCGGCCAAAAACTGGCGGATGCGAGTATTGCATGAGGATGGCGAAGACTATACTGTCGGGGAATCTTTAGATACTTTGCTTTCGATTACCCCCAATGACTTTGACCTGCCCACCAACCATCACGAAACATTAAAACTTCCTGATCTCAACAGGCAAATCAAAATATTGGAAGAAAGAGGGGCAGACAATGTCAACTTTTACAAGATTGAAAAATACGTCAGGTTCATGTCACCTTTTGCAGCAGTGATCTTGACTTTTATAGGAGTGATTGTTTCTTCCAAAAAGACGCGGGGAGGATCAGGTTTTCAGATAGCTTTGGGATTCATGTTGGCCTTTGTATATATCATTTTGTTTTTGTTATCCCGGACTTTTGCAGAGGCGGGAACAGCCTATCCTATCTTAGCCGTGTGGATACCAAACTTTGTTTTTGCTGCTACAGGATTAGTGTTGTATAAAACGGTACCAAGGTAATATGTCCGAAAAAACCACAGTAAAAGATTACCTCATGCTTCACTTTATTGTGGGTATTTGGAGTTTTACGGCCATTTTGGGATTATTGATCAGTATTGCTTCCATCGAATTGGTGTTTTATAGAACCTTGATTGCTACTGCCATTCTTGGACTCATTTTTTTGTGGAAAAAATCATCTATCAGGGTTTCCAATATTGAACTTGCCAAAATCATCGGAACAGGATTCATTATTTCTATTCACTGGATTTTGTTTTTCTGGGCAGCAAGGGTTTCTACAGCTTCAGTTTGCTTGGCCGGAATGGCGACGACTTCACTTTGGACTGCATTTCTTGAACCGCTAATCAATAAGAAAAAGATAAAGGCATTTGAAGTTTTTTTGGGGCTGCTAGTGATTTCAGGCCTGTATGTGATTTTCAGGTTTGAGTGGGGGTATTGGTTGGGATTGTCAATGGCGATTTGCTCAGCGATGATGAGCGCAGTATTTACTGTCATCAATGGCAGGCTTACCAAAAGGCACAGTCCTTATGTTTTGACATTCTATGAAATGCTTGGTGCATGTGTTTTTGCATTGCTGATGCTTCCGGTATATGCTTTTTTCTTCGCCGAAAATGGACTTCAGCTTATCCCTACACCGATGGATTGGCTTTGGTTACTGCTATTGAGTGGAGTTTGTACAGTATATGCTTTTTCTGTTTCTGTGGAATTGATGAGAAGGATTACTGCTTTTGCGGTTAACCTGACTATCAATCTGGAGCCTGTTTATGGGATTATTTTGGCAGTTTTGATTTTTGGGGAAAAGGAAAAGATGACTGGAGGGTTTTATCTGGGGACTTTGATTATTTTGATTTCAGTACTGATCTACCCGATTAACAATTACATACTAAAAAGAAGAATGGCCAAGAGAATGTTGGGAACTTAGCTCAAAACGGGGTCGAATTTGGCTGTGGAGACAAGATAAAGTCGTTGAAATTTTTTTTTCAATTTAAATTACACCTTCAAAAACAAAATATTCCTTGTCCCAATCTTTTGCCTCAGGCTGATGGTCAAACAAGCCAAAAACCGTAGAACCTGAACCGGACATCGCAGCATAGTAGGCGCCCATGTCATACAGGGATTTTTTGATAGCTGCCAGTTCAGGATATCGAGGGAAAATGCTTTTCTCAAAATCGTTGTGCAGCTCCGTTTTCCAAAGGGTTTTGTCTTTCAGGATTTGGGAGAGGTTTTTCTCCGGTTTTTTTGGACTCACTCCTGCATAAGCTTCTTTGGTGCCGATATGGATGGGAGGTTTGATAAGTAAGACATGGTTTCCTTTTAAGTCCACTTCTACAGGTTCCATAATTTCTCCTCTTCCTGTGGCGATTTTTGGAGTATTGTCAATAAAAAAAGCACAGTCACTTCCAAGCTGAGCAGCATAGTCCTCTAAAAACCAGTTTTCCAGATGCAGGTCAAATAGGTTATTCATCAGGGTCAGCGCAAATGCCGCATCGGCAGAACCTCCGCCCAATCCAGCTCCCATGGGAATGTTTTTGTGCAAATGAATATGTACATGGGGCAGGTCATTGAAATCTTGCCTCAGTAATTTCAGTGCTTTCAAGATCAGGTTGTCTTTCTCATTGCCGGGAATAGATAGCCCGGAAGTATCAAAGACAGTTTTATTTGAAAGCATTATTTCCAAAGCATCATACAGAGGGACAGGCACCATGCAGGTTTCTATGTCATGATATCCATCCTTCCTTTTTGCGGTGATGTGAAGTCCTAGGTTGATTTTGGCATTTGGAAAAGCGATCATCTGAAAAATGAGAGTTTATGTCAGTTTTGTTTCGATTATTTACCTTTGAAATTATAATTTTTAATCGGATTTGAACTTGGATTTTTCTTTTAGGATTTCAAAAAGAGTATCACATATACAAAATGATGAAATAAAAACCTGAAAATCTGTAGGTTGTCCATTTGCCAAATTTTGAGATTGGACAGTGTTTGATGCAGATTATTATTGAATTTTATTTCTTGGTATTTTTATTTTGAAAAAAATTCAAAAAAAATCACTTTTGGTTAGTGATATGTGAAATCAGTACATTCTTTTGATTTGTCAACAAATTTGAGGTTACGATAAGTGAAAGTTTTACATTTATCTTATTTGCAGAATAAAATATTATAATTAAAACTTTTTCATTCATTATAAATTTATGATTGCTACAAAAATTGAAATTAAATATTGTATCTCTCGAAATAGAGGTTTAATATTGTAGCACATTATTCAATCAAAAAAGAACCATACCACATGTTTCAAATAGTCACTCCTCTTAGCTTTATTATTCTCATTTGTAATAAACACTGAGGCACCTGACATATTTGACCTACAACCATACAATGTTAAGTGCCTCAGATGATGGGGCACTTTTTTTATAAACCTATTAACCAACCTGAAGTAACCATGAGTTTGAAAAAACACAGTTGGGAAATCAGTCAGAATGAAGAACATCCCGCAGGCAAAGCCATGCTGTACGCTACGGGAATGTCTGACAAACAGATGAACCAGCCTTTTGTAGGGATAGCTAGTTGTGGCTATGAAAGTAACCCCTGCAATATGCACCTCAATGACTTTGCCGGTCTGATCAAGGAAGCTACAAGAGCTCATGGTCTGACCGGTTTGATTTTTAATACCATGGGTATTTCTGATGGGATATCCATGGGGACCTCCGGTATGCGCTATTCATTGGTATCAAGGGAGATCATTGCCGATTCTATTGAATCTTTTATCCTCGGACATTCATTTGATGCATGCGTCGCTGTGGCAGGATGTGATAAGAATATGCCCGGAGCTATTATGGGGATGTTGCGGATCAACAGGCCATCGATTATGGTCTATGGCGGTACGATCCGCTCAGGAAATTATAAGGGTGAGAAGCTGAATATTGTTTCTGCTTTTGAAGCCTATGGCAAAAGAGTAAAAGGTGAATTGAGTGATCTTGATTACCAGGGTGTGATCGAGAATGCTTGTCCTGGTGCTGGTGCCTGCGGTGGCATGTACACGGCCAATACCATGTCCTCAGCCATTGAGGCCATGGGTATGTCATTGCCTTACAGCTCATCGACTCCTGCTACAGCAGATGAAAAAGTCTCTGAGTGTAAGGATATCTCCAAATATTTGACCATCCTTTTAGAGAAAGATATCAAGCCAAAAGATATAGTCACTAAGAAAAGCCTTGAAAATGCTGTCCGGGTTGCAGTTGCGCTGGGAGGAAGTACCAATGCCGTCCTGCATATCCTAGCCATTGCCAAAACAGCTGGGGTTGACTTTACTTTAGCAGACTTTGAAAGAGTAAATCATGAAACTCCGCTTTTGGGAGATTTCAAACCTTCCGGAAAATTCCTGATGGAAGATTTATTTGAGCAGGGTGGATTACCTGCTTTTATGAAATACTTATTGAATAATGGCATGCTTCATGGAGAATGCATGACTGTGACAGGAAAAACCGTTGCGGAAAATCTTGCAGATATTGATCCTGTCATCCCTTCTATGGTGAATGTCATTCATCCATTGGAAACCCCCTTGAAAGAAACCGGACACCTTTGTATTTTGAAAGGCAACCTTGCTCCTGAAGGGGCTGTTGCCAAAATCACAGGAAAAGAGGGGAAATCTTTCACCGGCCCCGCCCGTGTTTTTGATTCTGAATTGGAAGCAAATGAAGGAATCAAGAATAAACTGGTAAAGAAAGGTGAAGTCATTGTCATCCGGTATATAGGTCCCAAAGGTGGACCGGGAATGCCTGAGATGCTGAAACCAACTTCCATGATTATAGGAGCAGGTTTGGGTTCGGATGTTGCATTGATTACCGATGGTAGATTTTCTGGTGGAACTCATGGATTTGTTGTCGGCCATGTCACTCCTGAAGCTTATTCAGGAGGTCCGATAGGTCTTCTTCAAAATGGAGACATCATTACCATAGATGCAGATTCACTAACCTTGAACTGTGCTGTAAGTGACGAAGAACTTGCTGAAAGGAAAAAACATTGGAAAAATAAGGATTTGAGTGACCTTCAGGGTACACTAAAAAAATACAATAAACTCGTGTCCTCCGCTTCGGAAGGATGTGTGACTGATAAGTAATTTAAAATTATCCAATTCTATGATTAGAGGAGCAGACATCGTAGTGAGATCCTTGATCGCCGAAAATGCAGAATTCATTTTTGGCTATCCCGGTGGAGCAATTATGCCGGTTTATGATGCTTTGTATGATTATAGTGATCAGATCAAGCATGTGCTGACGCGTCACGAGCAGGGAGCCATCCATGCCGCTCAGGGTTATGCAAGGGTCTCGGGAAAAGTAGGGGTGGTACTAGCCACTTCAGGTCCTGGTGCTACTAACCTGATTACGGGCCTTGCTGATGCACAGATCGACAGTACTCCTCTAGTCTGCATTACAGGGCAGGTAGCAGCCCATCTTTTGGGTTCAGATGCTTTCCAAGAGACCGATGTGATCGGTTTATCAATGCCGGGTACCAAATGGAATATTCAGGTCAGAAGGGTAGAGGATATTGCCCCGGCCATTGCCAAGGCTTTTCTTATAGCCAAAAGTGGAAGACCGGGACCTGTTTTGGTGGACATTACAAAAAATGCCCAGGTAGAGTTTGGTGAATTCAATTATGAACCTTGTTTGGGAATCAGATCCTATAGACCATATGTATCTATCAATCATTCATCAATTGCTGCTGCGGCCCAACTTATCAATGATGCAAAAAGACCTTACGTTCTCTATGGACAAGGCGTAATCCTTGCCAATGCAGAAGAAGAATTGAAAGCTTTTTTGGATAAATCAGGGATTCCCGCAGCTTCAACACTATTGGGTTCGGGAGCGCTTTCTCAAGACCATCCTTGCTATGTCGGCAAACTTGGGATGCATGGGAACTATGCGCCGAATTTATTGACCAACCAATGTGATGTGTTGATTGCTATCGGAATGCGGTTTGATGACAGGGTCACAGGTGATCTTAAGCGCTATGCCAAGCAAGCACAGGTCGTCCATCTTGAATTGGATCCCTCAGAAATCGATAAAAATGTGAAATGTGCAGTTCCGGTTTTGGGAGATTGCAAGCAAAGCCTACCCTTTTTGACCGATGCGGTGAATTCTAATGCACACCATGAATGGTTTGAAAAATTCAGGGAATTGGACAAAGAGGAAAAAGCCGCTGTCATGTCATACGACCTTGAATCAACACATGGTGGATTGCATATGGGAGAAGTCATCCAACTGATCAACCAATTTAAAGATGAAAATGCTATTCTAGTAACAGACGTAGGTCAGCATCAAATGATCTCATGGCGGTATTTTAACTACAAGGAATCCAGAACCCAAGTCACTTCAGGTGGTCTTGGCACAATGGGATTTGCTCTTCCCGCAGCTTTGGGAGCCCAATTACATGATTTCAAAAGGCAGGTAATCTGCGTGGTTGGGGATGGTGGAATACAGATGACCATCCAGGAATTTGGCACAATCATGCAAACAAAAGCACCGGTCAAAGTAGTGCTTCTCAATAACAATTACCTGGGAATGGTAAGACAGTGGCAGCAGCTATTCTTTGATAAAAGGTATTCTTTTACAGAACTTGAAAACCCAGATTTTATCAAAATTGCAGAAGCTTATAAACTCAAAGCGGTGAAAGTGACGGAAAGACACGAGCTAAAAGAGGCAGTTGCCCAGATGATATTACATGAAGGCCCATTTTTCCTCGAAGTTGTCGTCGAAAAAGAAGACAATGTGTTCCCGATGATTGCCACAGGATGTTCGGTGGAAGAGGTAAGGTTAAGCTAGGAATGAAACTGAATTTATGAACCGTTATACCATATTAGTATATACAGAAAATTTTATTGGGATACTTAACCGTATTACTATCATTTTCACAAGAAGGGGCATCAACATAGATGCGCTGACAGCATCTGAAAGCCGTCTTAATGGGATCCATAAAATAACCATTGAGGTTACAGTTACGGATGAGCAGATTATCCAGCTTTCCAAGCAAATCGAAAAGGTAGTGGATGTGATCAAAGTGTATTATTTCATGGATGATGAAGTAGTATATCAGGAAATAGCATTGTACAAAATCCCAATCGAAAGCTTAGATCCAAGCTTGGAAAAAGTTATCAGGCAGTTTAACGCGCACATCATTGCGGCTGAAAAAGAATTTGTGGTCCTCGAGTTTACCGGTCACAAAGAAGATACACAAGCA
>NZ_CDSBKL010000040.1:0-18108 GCF_977115555.1 Aquiflexum sp. | reverse complement strand
GCACTGTCTCTTGACCAAAAAACCTTGTCTGCAGGGATCACAGCTATCTCTACCCTATCCATGGGTACTTGGAGTTTACTCAAAAAACTTCGGGCATTGTCAGCCAAGCTATCAGAAGTCACCCACAGTACCACATCTATGTCCTTTTGCAACTCCCTGATAATATTTGAAGTAATGACGTGCAAAGTGTCATCTTTTTTAAGATTACCATCCCAACCCATCCAAATGGCCTCTTGTGGTTCCCATTCTGCAGGGAAGAAAAATACTGAAGGATCAGGTTTTTCCTTGCATGAAAACAGGATAAAAATTCCAAAAATGAATACAATTATTTTTTTCATGAAGAAATATTTAGAGGATTTACCCAAATCAATCTTTTCAATTACGTTTTTAAAACCCATCATGATCAATATCTAAGAATGAGTTTTATGAATTTTGAAAGCCCTGAGATCCACAGAAATTATTGCAGTTTGTCTTTAGGAATATTGTCAATTGAACTTTGTCGTTTCTTTCAAACCTGAATTCAAAAGCTCAATCTTTTCAATAATTCCTCATCTCCATCTTTGTAGGCTGACATCGCTTTTACCATGGATTCCTGTGCGGCAGCTTCATCATTTCTATTTTTCTGAACCCTCGCCATGGCATAGTGCCCCCCTCCAAATTCCGGATCATGTTCCAAAAGGGCTTTTGCGGATAATTCTGCCAAATCCATATTGCCTGTCGAATAGGTGATGTTGGAGAGTAATTGAAGAAAATACAGGGATTCGATCCAAGGATCCGGCCCAGTTTGGCTGAGCATTTGTTTTTGAAATGCTTCGATTTTTTCCTTCAGCTCCATATTGTCCGGGTTTTTTTGAATTGCCAACCCATTTTGAATAAGGTCTTGTAACCCTTTATAGAACTGAAAATAAGAAGATGAGGTGATCATTTCCTCCGGAATCCCATATTTTGCCACTTCACTGACCATAGAATCCAGTAAAATCTGGATTTCTCCAGTGGATTTCAATGCATTTTTCTCATCTTTTTTCATCATGTATGCGAGTCCTGAAGAAATATTTGCCACAAGTTTGGTATTGACGCCCTCACCTTTGGCAAGTTTATCAGCCAAATAAATTGCCTGGTCATATTCTCCATTTTGCAAAAGGAAAAAAGGATGTCCTTTTCGGATAAATCCTTCACTTTCCTCTTGAAAAGCTTGGATGGTATCAAGTTGCACAAAAATAGCTTTTGCATTCTCAAATTGTCCTTTGTACTGATAACAATAAGCCAACAATTCCAGGTTGTGGGGATAGTGCCAATCATAGTGGTAGGGCATATCTTCCCGGTCATACTTCTTCTTTTCCAAGTCCAAAGCCATCTTAAACTTAACAATGGCTTCATCAATATTCCCTGTTTTCATCAAATCATGCCCATACATATGCCATGCATGGGGAATGTCAGGCGCGGCATCGGTGTACATCTGTCCATATTTCAAGGCATCTTCAAATCTTGAAAGACTTTCATTAGAATGAATAAGCAAATGCCAAACTCCAAAATGGTAAGGATCGGTGAGATGGGCTTTTTCCAGCATTTCCAGGTTGGCAATATTACTTTCCTCTTCGCTTTCTTCAAGTCCCCTAAAATAAAGACGGATTTCAGCTGCCAATATCCAGGACTCCACTTTGTCAGGGAACTCGGAAATCAGGGCATCTTTAACTGTGTAAACACTGTCATAAAGCGCCTGATATTCTTCCATTCCACTAGGCGGCTCCAAAGTCAAAAAATTAGATTTTGTATAAAGGTATTCAAATCTATTTCCTGATTTTCTCGCCAATTCAAAAGCCTTGGTTCCAAATTCACGTGATTTGACTGTATCTGAAAGGTTGGTGTATACCACACTCAGGCCATTCCAGATCATGGCTGCCTCCGGATCTAACCTTACCCCATCATGAAAAGAGCGAGCCGCCTGCACATAGTCAAAGCTGTAATAATATGCCATTCCTTGATTGAACATTTCCTGTGCCTTTTCTGAACTCGTATTGATCGGAAAATCAACGGAACCTATTCGGACATTTGAAACCCCAATGGGCTTGGTCAAAAAATCCTCAGGGACATAGGCCATATCCTGACAGAGGGTAATTCCCATCATCTGATCGAGGTTATATCCCTCCTCATATGTGATGACTTTGGCCTCTTCCTGTCCAATGTTGGATATATATAATGTCCCAAAAAACACAGGAATGAGTACAAAAGCCCAGGATTTCAAGATTGACAGGTAGTTCATACATTGATGGTTTTGGCGGAAGATAACAAGCTACAAAAAAAAAATAAACATTGAAAGCCGGGGAATTGCAGAAGAAAAACATCAAAATCCATTAAAATTCAATTTCCGAAATTTATTAGAACCTTTACCTCATCTCCAAGGATAATACTGTTTTCCCCAATTCCAAAATCCAATCTGTTGATGGTAAATTCTGCTGAAAAATTTTGATTTTTACCTGAGGTTGTGACATCAAAAGTGATTTCAATTTCCTTTTTCATTTCTTTAATCTGAAGCTCAAAAATCCCGACAAAACTTCCTTTTCCTTTGGCTGTGATCTTCTTCGAGGAAAGCCGGATTTCGGGAAATTTCTCCACATTGAAATACTGCCTTCCCTGCAAATGTTTATCCCGTAGCTTGATACCTGTATCAATACTTACAGGAAAAGCAACTCCTTTAATTGAAGATTCCTGTGGTCTTTTTGGATCAAAGGTTATAACACATTCCCAATCTGAAATAGTACCTTCCACTGTAATTCCGGCATTTTTGATCTCAAAGCGGATTGGTTCGGATGATTTTTCTCCCTGCGAAAATACTTTGTATTGAATAAGGATAAAAAAGAAAATAAGCAACCTTAATTTCATAGGTCATAGAGTTTTTAGATAAGCGATCAATGCCTTTTTGTCTTCAGTATCCAGTTCCAATCCAAACTCATGACCGGGAACAGCCCTGTTTTTGATTCCGGCACCAATAAATGCCGAGGGCACATATTCATTTTCTAGCCTCTTGGGATCCAGGACATCCTCCAATTTTGCCAAAGAAGCATCATGGAAAAATGGTCCACGGTACCATAACCCTTTTAGAGAAGGAACTTTGTAATAACCTGTCCCTCTTCTTGTTTTTAGGGAATAGGCCGGATCAGTACCCACCGAAATGTCAAAAACATCATATTTGTCATAATGCTCTTCGGGAATCTCAAAGCCATCTACCGGAGTGAGTTTATTATTAGTAAATAAAGGCGGGGTATGGCAGGTCACGCAACCTTGCTGTGCAAAAATTACTTTACCCCTTTCTGACAGTTGACTAGGTTTGTTTGGATTTTCGGGTGCTTGGAGCGAATATACATATTTGGCTAAAGCGTACAATTGCTTGTCGGAATGACGATCGTAAGTGCCGGGAAAAAGGATGGGTTCTCCGCTATTGATCCTTTCATCGTTTAATCCAAGTGGATTGAAATCCCCATACATATTTAAAAAATCCAAAGCTTGGTTCATTGCGATATACCGCATCAAATCTTCAATATTCCTGTGCTGACTGAGACCGCCATGGTCAAGATATTTCCTGTCCTGAACACCTATCAAGTCAGGAATCTGTGGGGGAAAAAGGATGCTTGTCCCCTGTCTGCCAAAAGCTCCGGTTGGTACAGCAGCGTACGCATCAAGGATATCTTGTTTTTTCTTGGAGAGTAATTCCCCGTGTGGATCTCCCTCCGCCCAAGGTGATGAAAAAAGAAATCCACTTACTGCCTTGACTGCATTTTCAGGAGCCATTTGCAGCCCATAGGCAAAAGCCTTATCTCCCGGAAAGCTTCCTTGGGCACCTTTCAAGAGTGAACCATCGGGCATCACTTTTGTATGGCACATACCACAGGAAAGATTTCCCAAATAAACCTTTCCTTTTCCACTCACAATCCATTTTGCAAAAGGCATAATCCCATCCTTTGTCAAGGGCATTTCAGAAAATTCATAAAAATCAACATCCCGAACGTTTTCTAAGGAAATAACCGCACCCAGGGTATCAATTGGATAATCGAAAAGCAATTCACCTGCCTTGATATAATCTTCCTCAGTAAGCAAAGTGGATTCATCCAAAGCAATTTCCGCATCTTGCTGATGCAGCCATTCCCAATATCCTTCCGGTTCATGGTCCGGATGATATACCGGATATGTTTTAAAAACGACCCTTTCTGGAAGGTTATAATAAAATGCTGACGATACAGGTTTTGCAGAAAATTCAGGATGGGAATTGGGAAGTTCCCAATCTTTTATCGCCTCATCTGTCCATACCTTGGGGATATCAGAACCTAATTGAATTGCCCATTTTTGGAAACCGTCAAGTGAAATGCCTGCCATAAAAATCGGACATAAAAACAAAACCCAATATCTTCTATATAGGGATGACACCTTCGATTTTGAAAACAGTAACGGGGTTTTCATTTCTTGAATTTTGATTTAAAAAGGGTATTGGATATTCTTAAGTCTGAAATCATGATGGCAAATTGGAGCCAGAAACCTTTTTAATAGTCACCAATCCCTAAAATACACAAACCATTTGGACTGTCAAAAAATGACAATCCAAATGGCTATCCAACACATTCCTTTATTTTTTTCTTAGTCTCAATTGAATATCACTTCGTTGTATCCTTGATAAAGTCTGCCAAATCTTTCTTAAATTTTTGTAGAGATGGCATATGGGTGTAAAACATATGCCCGCCTTCATAATATGTCATGATGATGTTTTTTCTGATTTCGGGTCTTAGGTTCATTTGATCAATGGTATGTTCCACTCCATAAAAAACCGTAGCCAAATCATAGTAACCGTTCATCAGTAGGACTTTTACATGCGGATCCTTATTCATAGCATCCGCCATATCAATTGCCGTATTGATTGAAATCATGCTGCCCCATCCTTCATTTCCTCTGTGTGACCAATCCCATTTAAAACCCGGTGAAGCGTAGGCGGATGTTTTATAGGTTAGTTTTTTGCTGACGCCCAAGTCTCTGTGCAGGTAATCCAGGAAGCCCGCGGTATAGGCTGGGGAAATGGCATCACTTTGAGGGTCGGTAATGGCATATTGGTTTTGTGGCATGGGATTGATGCCTTTGAATCTGGAATCCAATCGACCCACGGTCATACCCTCTTCTCTTAGCAATTCATTGAAAAATTCACTGGCTGTCATCCTAAGGTTATTTCTGTTCCAAATGTCCTTTGATATTCCCGTGTACTTTTCCATTTTTTCGGCAATACTGTTTTTGTCAGCAGGACTGAGTCTTCCTCCTTTGAACAATGCAGGCAAATAATCCTCCTCTGTGAATTTTCTCACCTCATCTACAAATGCTTCCAAGTTGGGGTTTTTGTTAGCGATCTTGTCATGGTACCAAGCAGTAGCGGCATAAGAAGGAAAATGGACAAGGTAAGAGGTACTCTCCTGTACCGGAAAGGCCAAAGAACGGATGTCAAACACAGAAGAAACCATCACAACTCCATTGAGGGCATATCCTTTATCCAACAAATAGCTCATGACGCCGGCATTCCTGAAGGTTCCATAGCTTTCACCCAACAAATACTTAGGTGATTGCATACGGTCATATTCTTTCAAAAACTGCATGATAAACAAACTTGTAGATCTGATATCCTGATCCACTCCCCAAAAATCTTTTCCTTCGGCTTTTCCGATTGGCATACTCAAACCAGTCCCGATAGGATCCATCATCACCACATCCGCGACATCGAGAATAGAATAATCATTATTGACCAATTCATATGGGGCAGCTTTGGTATATCCTGGATCGTTGACCACAATCCTTTTTGGTCCCATTACACCCATGTGAAGCCAATATGAAGATGATCCCGGTCCACCGTTAAATGAAAATATGATGGGTCTTTTGGAGGGACCGTCTTCTTTAAAATAGGCCGTAAAGCCATGAAGTGCAATAGGTTCATTGTTTTCATCTCTGAGCTGAAGAGTGCCTGCTCTTGTTTTGAGGCTGTGGGTGGTACCGTTGATTTTGACAGTCTGGGTAGAAGTGAATACTTCGCCTTCCGGAATGGGTTTTTCCACAGGCTCTTCCTGAGCATTGATCTGAAATGCAAACAGAAGAAAAACATAAGCAAATAGTAAGGGTTTTTTCATTTTAGATATGGGTTATTGATCATTGAATTCAAAAAGCAATCTAACAAATTCCAAAGCCAATAAAGAAATTGAACATGGATTAAAAATCTATGATGTAAATTTTTTGGGATCGAAATGGTTCAAAGCCGTTTCACAAACGGTTATAATCGACTAGAAACGACAAAATACCGACTAGGCCATTTTTCCTTGAAGACCTTTGACTCATTGCCTAACAAAACCGGCAACATGAATTCTTTCAAAACCAAAACACAAAAAAGATGAGCAACATGAGAAACAAGGTACAACTGATCGGGAGATTGGGTGCCAAAGCAGAAACAAAACATTTTGATTCAGGAAAAGTAAAATCCTCCTTTAGCCTTGCGACCAAGGATGTTTTCAAAAATGCCAAAGGAGAAAAAGTCGAAGAAACCACTTGGCACAATATCGTGGCTTGGGGAAATTCCGCCGAAGTCATTGAAAAATATACCGATAAGGGTTCGGAAATCGCCATTGAAGGCAAACTCACTAACAGGTCTTATGAAGACAAAGACGGCGTGAAAAAATACATCACCGAAGTAGTCGCAGAAGAAGTTTTATTACTTGGAGAAAAAGTAACCTCGGCATAACCATTACTCTGCCAAACAGCAATCCGTAATATTAATAACGGGTTGCTGTTTGTTTTTTTTGGACCAAAATTCCAGAACCTGAGAAATTATAGCAATTAATCGCAAAGCATAATATTTTTTTCTATAAGAGATTAATGAGTTGATAATCATGAACAATTCAAAAGATTTTCTGATTGTATTACAATGACATCCAAATATGAGTAATTTTGGTATTTGGAAAACCTATTAAACATGAAAAAAATAGCAGTTTACACATCGGGAGGTGACGCCCCGGGTATGAATGCCTGCATCAGGGCTGTGGTCAGGACGGCGATTTTTAGAGATTTGGAAGTATACGGTATCAGTTACGGTTATGACGGAATGATCAATGGAAACATCAAAAAGATGCAATCCCATTCGGTTAGCAATATAATCCAACGTGGCGGAACCATCCTGAAATCAGCACGAAGCGAAGAATTCATGACAAAAGAAGGTAGAGCGAAAGCCTATCAACAGCTGAAAGCAAACGGCATAGAAGGTTTGGTCGCCATTGGGGGAGATGGCACCTTTACAGGAGCAAAGATTTTTTTCGAAGAATACGGAATTCCAGTCATAGGCTGTCCCGGGACCATCGACAATGATATTTATGGGACGGATTATACCATCGGATTTGATACGGCAGTAAATACTGCTCTTAATGCGATCGACAAAATCAGGGATACGGCTGCTGCACACGACAGGATTTTCTTCGTTGAAGTGATGGGGAGAGATAGTGGATATATTGCTGTAGAATGCGGCATTGGTGGAGGTGCAGAATTTGTGATGGTGCCAGAAACATCCACTAACCTCAAAGCTGTGGTAAAATCCCTCAAAAATCTCCGAAAAACAAAATCTTCAAGCATCATTGTAGTCGCAGAAGGTGATGATGAAGGTGGGGCGGAAGAAATCATGGAAAAAGTCCGTGAAAAAGTAAATGATCCGGATAAAGAATTTAAAGTTACGACCTTAGGACATATTCAGAGAGGCGGTAGCCCAACAGCCCGGGACAGGGTTTTGGCTTCAAGGTGCGGTATGGCTGCTGTTGATGGTTTGATCGCCGGAGAGTCCAACTGCATGGCCGGTGTCATTCATGGTCAGATAGTCTACACTCCATTTGCCGATTGTATTGGGAAAAGCAAACCACTGACCGATGACCATTTGAAATTAATCGAAATATTAAGTATTTAGGAATTATGGGTTATTTGCCTATCATTATCACACTTGCCGGATTTGTGGGATTGTTTTTTCTGGTTGTCAATCAATCTCTGATCGCCAAAAAGAAAGCAATCCTGAAAATCCAGCAAGCGTTTTTTGAGAGTTTAAAAAAAATGGGATTCTCACATCTAGGGGAGGTTGGCCTTTTTCCTGATTCTATAAAAATGATGGATACTGAATACCATAAAGCCAAATCCGAAATCACCTTAACAGGCAATGCAACATTTGAAAATGAAATCAAACCATTGTTTCAATCCTTTAAAATCACCATTTCCCAGTACAATAAATTAATCGAAAAAAAACCCTACAGCTTTGTGGCAAAAGTTATGGGATACAAGCATCTGGGTTGATTGCATAATCTCAAAAACTCTAAATTAATCAAGTTCCATAACTTTTTACCTTAGGAAATTATGGTGTTGAACTGATTGCATTCTCGATAAAATTTGAAATTCCATTTAAGTCTGACGGATGAAACCAAGTCATTTCAGGATATTTTTTGAACCAAGTCATCTGTCTTTTTGCGTACCTGCGTGAATTTCTTTTGAGCAATCTGATTGCTTCCTCTTCATCATATTTACCCTCCAAAAATCCGAAAATCTCAGAATATCCCACTGTCTGAAGCGCATTCAGATGTCTATATGGAAATAATTTTTCAGCTTCCTCAAAAATCCCTTCAGTAATCATTTTGTCCATTCTCTGTTCGATTCTTTGGTACAATTCCTCCCTTTCCCTTTCCAGTCCAATTAAAATACAATTGAATTCCCTTTTGTTTTTTTTCTTTTTTCTGAAAGAACTGTAGGGTTTTCCTGTTCCGATGCAAACTTCCAAAGCTCTTATAAGCCTTTGGGGATTATGGATATCTACCTGTTCAAAGTATGCCGAATCAAGTTTTTCGAGCCTAGACTGCAAATTTTGGATTCCTTCCTTTTCAAAATCCTGAATCAATCTTTTTCTGATAGACGGATCTACATCAGGAATTTCATCAAATCCATAGCAGATCGCATCTATATATAGCCCCGAACCTCCGGTCATGATCACCAAATCATGCTTCTCAAAAAGTCTGTTGAGGAGATTGATGGCATCCAATTCAAATTTTCTGACATCATAGTTATCAAAAATGGAAAGGGAGTTAATAAAATGGTGTTGGACCTGTTCCAATTCACCGCGGGTGGGCTTGGCAGTGCCAAGTTCCGTTTCTTGGTAAAACTGCCGGCTATCAGAAGAAATGATTTCGGTATGAAATTTTTTTGCAAGTAGCAGACAGATTTCAGTTTTCCCTACAGCAGTAGGCCCGGCAATTACCAATAAATGTTTATTTTTCGAATCCAAAGTGTTAGCCAGAAAGACAATAAGTCAATATCAAAATTATAAATTATACTAGATGAAACCCAAAAAGGTACTTATTGTAGATGACAATTCACTCAATAGGAAAGTATTTGAGAACATCATAGGCCAGTTGTATCAATTTGGAACTGCTTCAAATGGCAGGGAGGCTTTGGAAAAAATCAAGTCGGGAGAATATGACCTTGCCATCATGGACATACAGATGCCTATACTGGATGGCATCAATACCTTGAATATCATCAAAAATGAAAACCTTTCTGACATTCCTGTCATTGCGGTTTCAGCCTTTGCCAATGAAAGTGACCGTGATTATTTCATTTCAACAGGTTTCGATGATTTTATTTCGAAACCAGTCAAGCCACGAAATTTGCTTGAAACCTTAGACAGGCATTTACGGAAGTCTGAAAAGCAAATCCCGGAAGATATCCAAAATCCCTCAGATTCGGAATTGGACAACAAAATTGTATCCACGCTTCTTAAGTTCAACACCGCTGAAAATATAAGATCTGTATATGAAGAATTTGTACAAGAGAGCAAAGATCTATTGGATGAAGTCAAAATCTTGATTAATTCAGGAAATTATCCAGAAATCGGGGAAAAACTCCATATTATCAAAGGAAATTCAGGAACTCTTGGTGCCATGGACATTTTCTATTTTTGCCAAAAATTTGAAAAAAACATAAAATCCTCCAACTTTGAGGATACCACAGAAGAATATTTATCTTTGGCTAATCTAATTCACTCATTTAGTTTAAAAATCAAATCATCTCAATTGCTTAATCCATGACGGAAAATAAGAAAGTTTTGGTAGCAGAGGACAGTTCTGTGATCATTAATCTTACCAAGAACGTACTCCTTTTTGAGAAATACCGTATTACGGCTGTGAAAAACGGCAAACAAGTTCTCGACAAACTGATGCATGAAGATTTTGATCTGATTTTGATGGACATCAATATGCCCATAATGGATGGAATAGAATGTACAAAAGCAATTCGGGCTTTAGAGGACAATAGCAAAGCAAACATACCGATTGTAGCAATTACAGGAAATTATAAGAATTACACTTTGGATGATTTCAAAAAGGCCGGTCTGAATGATTATATCCAAAAGCCTTTGGATTACGACCTACTGCTCGCAACAGTGAAAAAACATCTTTCTTAAAAGGATGAAACCGGAATGACTGTCAAATACAACAAAAACTTTCTGGAAAAACTCGAAAATCTTTTTGCCTCATCAGATTTTATCTTGAGGTACGAAAAAGGAAATTTCAAATCAGGCTATTGTGTGCTCAAAGAAAACAAGATAGTCATCGTCAATAAATACTATACCTTAGAAGGCAAAATCAATGCCTTGATAGATATTATCAAAGAATTGGGATTCAGCCCCAAAGATTTTTCTGATAAAAAACTTCAGGATCTAATTTCCGAATTGCAACAAACCGAACTAAAACTTTGAAAGTCACATTCCTAGGCACAGGCACTTCTCAGGGCGTTCCGGTGATAGCCTGTGACTGCCCTGTGTGCAGCTCTCTTGATTTTAGGGACAAAAGGTTGAGAAGTTCGATACATCTCGAGATTGATGGTAAAAGCCTTGTGGTAGACACGGGACCCGATTTTAGACAACAGATGCTTCGGGAAAAAATAAACCATTTGGATGGGATACTTTTCACCCATGAACACAAAGACCACACCGCAGGAATGGATGATATCCGTTCCTATAATTTCCTTCAGAAGAAGGACATGCCGATATACGGAACCAAAAAAGTTCTCAATCAAATAAAACAGGAATTTGCCTATATTTTTGAGGAAGTAAAATATCCGGGAATACCCTCCGTAATCACGCACGAAATTACCAACGAACCTTTTTTAGCAGAGGGAATAAAAGTGATTCCTATTCAGGTCTTGCATTACAGGTTGCCTGTTTTTGGATTTCGATTTGGGGATTTTACTTACATTACGGATGCGAAATACATCGATGAGGAGGAACTTGAGAAAGTAAAGGGGACCAAAATCCTTGTTTTGAATGCCCTTCAAAAAACACACCATCTCTCCCATTTTACTCTGGATGAGGCCATCCAGCTTGTAGACCACATCCAACCTGAAGCTGCATATTTTACTCATATCAGCCATCGCCTCGGTACACATCATGAAATAGAGAGATATTTACCACCAAATATCTATCTGGCTTTTGATGGCTTGAAAATTTCCCTTTAACCATGCACTTTAACTTCCATTTTTTAAAATTCCTTTGTCCAGAATTGGACAAAACATTTAGTGGGGCGGAAATCGTTGAATGCTTTTCCCAAAATAAAGATGAGTTGGTAATCGGATGTACTAAGGATAGAAGGGATATTTTTATAAGAGCCAATTTGCTTCCTTCTGTATCATGCATTTCTTTCCCAGACAACTTCAAAAGGAGTAAAAGAAACACAGTTTCGCTTTTTCCGGAGATAATAGGAAAAACCATCACAAAAATAGAAGTCGTCAATTATGAAAGGGCATTTATTGCTTTTTTGGATTCAGGAGAGAAAATATTGTTCAAGCTGCATGGAACGAGAAGCAATATCCTCTTCTATCACAAAGAGGAATTGCTGCCGGCTCTTGTATTTAGAAATGAACTGAGAGACGATAAAAACCTGATGCTCTCCGACCTTCCAAAAAATCTGCAAACAGACCTGAATACTTTTTTAAAATTGGAAGGCAATGCCTCAAAATTTTTGCCTACACTTGGTAAAATCCCAAGAGAATGGCTAAAAAGCCATGGTTACATCGAGGCAGTTTTGGAGGAAAAATGGGAGCTGATTCAGGAACTTTTGGACATGCTAGAAAGTCCACTTTTTTCTATTATTAAGGAAGAAAACGACTATTTATTGTCTTTACTACCGGAAAAAGAAGCGATTTTTCAGACTTCTGATCCTATAAGGGCTTGCAATGAGCTCTTCCGATACAGGGTGGTCATCCTGTCATTTGAAAAAGAAAAACATACTTGGCTAAAACAGCTCCTAGAACAACAAAAGAGGACCAAGTCATATATACAAAAAACCGGAGAAAGACTTGAATTTCTCCTCCATGAAACTCCACCGTCACAGGTGGCGGATGTAATCATGGCTAACCTTCATACCATTGAACCCAATAAGGAACAGATTTATTTATTCAATTTTTATTCCGGAAAAGAAGAGATTTTTAAACTCAAGCTGGGACAAAGCCCGCAAAAATATGCTGAAAACCTCTATCGGAAATCCAAAAACCGCAAGAAGGAAATTGAACAGCTTTCCCAAAACCTTTTAGAAAAGGAAAAACTTTTTCAACTGACTGCATCTTGGATAGAGGAAATTGAGGGGTTTGGTGACTTTAGGCGACTTCGGGATTTTGTCAAAAACAACCACCTGACTCCAAAATCTAAGGAACAAGAGGATCAAGTACCATTTAAAAGATTTGAGATCGAAGGATTTGAAGTGCTTGTTGGTAAATCTGCAAAGTCCAATGATGAAATGTTGCGGAATTTTGCCTGGAAAGAAGATCTTTGGCTACATGCCAAAGATGTATCAGGATCACACGTTCTGATCAAATACCGATCGGGTATCAATTTTCCCAAAACCGTTTTGGAACGTGCAGCAGAATTGGCTGCGTATTATTCCAAAAACAAAAACGAAAGCCTTTCTCCTGTGATTTATACCCCTGTAAAATTTGTAAGGAAAGTTAAGGGCTCTCCACCAGGAGCCGTGATGGTCGAAAAAGAAAATGTGTTGATGGTCAGGCCATCCGGACCAAAAGAAGAAAACAAATGAAGTAGTGAAGAAAAAAAATTGTTAAAATGTCAGTTAACCAAAAAAGGCTCCCAATATTGGAAGCCTTTTCTTTTTAACCTCGATATCAATTATTCCACTAGGTGGATTTTAAGCATGTTGGTTTTACCTTTTTCCTTTAATGGCATACTGGCAGTATTGATAATGATATCGCCGATTTTGACAAAGCCATCCTTTTTCAATTGATCTTGGATATCCATAAAAGTAGCATCTGTAGATGTGTTACTCTCATAATAGTATGCTCTGACACCCCATACCAAACTCAGTTGGGTCAATAGGTTTTTGTTTCTGGTGAATATCAAAAGATTTGCCAAAGGTCGGAAAGAAGCCAATCTCAAAGGAGTCTGACCAGAAGTTGTAATTCCAACCAACGCTTTGGCTTTCACGTTTCTAGAAAGTCTCGCAGCCATCAAAGTAAGATTCTTGCTTAGAAAATTCTGATCACTTTCTTCTATCTTGTATAGGTGATGGAATACGTCTTCATTGGTCTCAATGTAATTGATGATGGTACTCATAGCCTTGACAGCATTAACAGGAAACTGGCCCGAAGCCGTCTCTGCGGAGAGCATCACAGCATCAGCACCATCTAAAACAGCAGTAGCGACATCATTGGTTTCCGCTCTGGTTGGTCTTGGGTGCGTGGTCATACTTTCGAGCATCTGAGTAGCAATGATCACAGGTTTACAGGCGACTTTACATAGCTTCACCATTTTCTTTTGCCAAAGGGGAACAGTTTCCATTGGCATCTCCACGCCAAGATCTCCTCTTGCTACCATGATGGCATCTGTGGCCTCGATAATAGATTCAATATTTTGTAAAGCTTCAGGTTTTTCTATTTTAGCTACGATTTTGCAATTCTTTCCTGCTCGGTTGATTCTTTCTCTCAAGTCAATGATGTCATCAACAGACCTTACAAATGAAAGCGCGATCCAATCCACATCATTTGCCAAACCAAACTCAAGATCTTCTAAATCTTTTTCCGTAAGAGAAGGTGCTGAAACTTTGGTATTGGGAAGGTTGATTCCTTTTCTCGATTTGAGAATCCCGCCATGAATGACGACACAGCGCACATTTTTCCCGTCTGTATTGTTGACAGCCAATTCGATATTACCGTCATCAATCAAAATCCTGTCCCCGGATTTTACATCATTTGGAAGGTTTTCATATACGGTACTGACTAGCTCTGCATTGCCAACCACAGGATCGTTTGTAATGGTTATTTTTCCTCCCGGAACGATCTGCACACCGCCGTTTTCCATCTCCCCTACCCGGATTTTTGGACCTTGAAGATCCTGGAGAATCCCGATTTTAAAGGTGAGTTTCTCATTGATTTCCCGGATCATTTTGATTACTTCGGCATGCTGGGTATGGGTGCCATGCGAAAAATTGAGTCTGAAAACATTTGCTCCTGCATTGGCGAGACTTTTAAGGGTGTCAATATTGTTGGAAGCAGGACCGATTGTGGCTAATATTTTTGTCTTGTTATAAAGAGCAATACTCATAGAATATTGGGTTTTAATAGGTTAATAGATTTTCTTTTGATTTGATTTTATCAATGTCGAGTTTGACGATATTTTGGATTAATCCATTTCCCGAAAGGCGCTCAATATAGTCATTAATATCCACTTCGGAAGTAAAATCTTGGATGAGAAGGAAGTAATCGAAAATTTTCAATTCCGGAATAAGGTATAACGAATTGGTATCGAGGATAAAGGATTTATTTTTTAATAATTGCAAGAATCCATTTTCTTTCTCGCATTTAAATTGAGAAATACAAAGGTTGTCTCCGTTTATGAATTCGAGTTTATAATCTTCTGTTTTTGCCAATTTCAAACCCAAAGCATTATTGATGATCCAAGCCATTTTGTAGTCCTTGACGGGAGCTACAAAACCAAGAAGTTCAAAATCATATATATGTTCGACAATTAATTTATTTCTCTTCATTTGAGGAAGATTTTACACAAACAAAATTAAAAATAATCTCCCAACTTCAGACACCCAAAATAATATCTTGAATTTAGGTAAGGCATTTTTTTGGCAATAAGGTTTTAAATCTATTTCTTTGCGAAGTGTTTTAAATTAAACTGTTCGAAAAATGTCTGAAATTGCACAAAAAGTTAAAGCCATTATCGTTGATAAATTAGGCGTAGAAGAATCTGAAGTAACTCCTGAGGCTAGCTTCACTAATGATCTTGGTGCAGACTCGCTGGATACAGTTGAGCTAATTATGGAATTCGAAAAAGAATTCAACCTTTCTATTCCAGATGACCAAGCTGAACAAATCGGTACAGTAGGTCAGGCTATCAGCTATCTGGAGGCAAACGTAAAATAAAATATTCATTCAAAATTCATTTATGAATTTAAGAAGAGTTGTAGTAACAGGTCTTGGTGCCCTTACACCGATTGGAAATACTGTTCCGGAATTCTGGCATAGTTTATCGACTGGTGTAAGCGGTGCTGCACCTATTACTAGGTTCGATGCTTCCCTTTTCAAAACTCAATTTGCATGCGAGGTCAAGAATCTTGATGTAGAACAGTTCATTGAAAGGAAAGAAGCCCGAAAAATGGATCTTTTTACTCAGATGGGGCTAATAGCAGCAGATGAGGCGATCAAAGATTCAGGTCTTGATCTTGAAAAAATCAACTTACTCAGAGCCGGGGTCATCATGGGATCAGGTATCGGTGGTCTCAGGTCCTTTCAGGATGAGGTTACTGACTTTGCCAAAGGTGATGGTACCCCAAGGTTCAATCCCTTCTTTATCCCAAAAATGATAGCTGACATCTGCGCAGGTTTCATTTCTATAAAATATGGATTTAAAGGGCCAAATTTTGTAACTGTTTCGGCTTGTGCTTCTGCCACAAATGCCATTATAGATGCTTTCAATTACATCAGGCTAAGCAAAGCAGACATCTTTATCACAGGCGGTACTGAAGCTACCATCACTGAGGCTGGTGTCGGCGGTTTTAATGCCTTGAAAGCTCTTTCCCAAAGAAATGATTCTCCCACAACTGCTTCAAGGCCTTTTGACAAAGACAGAGATGGATTTGTCCTTGGTGAAGGAGCCGGATGTCTGATCTTAGAAGATTATGAACATGCAAAAGCAAGGGGAGCCAAAATATACGCTGAGCTGGTGGGCGGTGGAATGACTGCAGATGCATATCATATCACTGCTCCGCATCCTGAAGGCGAAGGTGCGGGCAATGTTATGAAGTTTGCTTTGGAAGATGCAGAGATGCAGCCAGAAGATATTGATTATGTCAATGTACATGGTACTTCTACCCCTCTGGGAGATATCAGTGAGATAAAAGCAATTCAAAGGGTATTCGGAGAACATGCTTATAATTTAAATATAAGTAGTACCAAATCTATGACTGGTCACCTTTTAGGTGCAGCAGGTGCAATTGAAGCCATTGCTTCCATACTTGCCATCAAAAATAGCCTTATTCCTCCTACCATCAATCATTTCACAGATGATGAGGAATTTGATCCTAGATTGAATCTGACTTTCAATAAAGCCCAAAAACGAGAAATCAAGGCTGCATTGAGTAATACATTTGGATTTGGTGGGCACAATGCTTCCATCATTTTCAAAAAAATAACAGAGTAACAGTGAAACTGTCAAGACTACTTAGGCTTAGGTCACTGTTTTATTCCAAATATGAAAAAAGGCTTGCTTCCTCCATCAAACATATGGTCGGAAGCAAGCCTTTTAATTTGACCCTATACAAACTTGCCATCAAGCATGCTTCTGCCGCTGAGGAATCCATCAATGGCATGAAAATATCCAATGAAAGGCTGGAGTACCTTGGAGATGCCATATTGGGAGCAGTAGTGGCTGAATTATTGTTTATCAAATATCCTTACAGGGATGAGGGCTTTCTTACTGAAACAAGAAGCCGGATGGTCAATAGAGAAGCCTTAAACCAAATTGCTATGAAAATCGGCTTATCGAAAATCATCAGCGAAGAATATAAAGGCAAGAATCTCAGCTCTCATAAATCCCTTTATGGAGATGCTCTTGAAGCGATGGTTGGGGCTATTTACCTTGACAGGGGTTTCCATTTTTGTAAAAAATTCATTTTGAAAAGAATCATTATCCATTTCGACCTGGATAATATCATCAGCACAACGACCAATTTCAAGAGTAAAATCATTGAATGGGGCCAAAGAGAAAATTCTGAAATCGATTTTAAAACAATCGCGGTAAATGGAGAACAGCGGTTTAAGGAATTCATCGTCGAACTTCATATCAATCATCAACTCCTTGCAACAGGAAAAGGGGCCACAAAAAAGAAAGCAGAACAAGAAGCTGCTAAAAATGCCTGTGAAATTCTCAAGATAGCTGTTTAGAGCAGTATCTTTAGGGTTAGTTTTATGTATTTATACCAAACAAATGTCAACACTTAAAATTGCTTGCGCTACTGTAAACCAAACTCCATTAGATTGGGAAGGTAACCTTGGCCGAATCTCGCAGGCGATTTTAGAAGCCAAATCCCGAGAAGCTGATTTCATCTGTTTTCCTGAATTGTCAATTACAGGTTATGGGAGTGAAGACTTATTTTTAAGCTATTGGTATCCCCAAAAAGCGCTCAAGCAACTTGAAAAGCTTCTTATTTATTCCAATGAAATCACCATTGCGGTTGGCTTACCGGTCAGAATCCAGGATAAAGTATTCAACTGTGTAGCCATTTTGGAAGATCAAAAAGTCAAGGGATTTGTGGCCAAGCAATTTATGGCCATAGATGGAGTACATTATGAGTTCCGCTGGTTCACTCCTTGGGAACATGGCAAAGTAATCCATTTCGAATTTCAGGGATATCAGGTTCCTTTTGGAGATCTTGTTTTTGAAAAGAAAGGAATAAAGTATGGTTTTGAAATCTGCGAAGATGCCTGGAGAGGTGACATCAGACCAGGCTACCGACTTAAAGACAGAAATGTTGACATTATTTTCAATCCCAGTGCTAGCCACTT
>NZ_CDSBKL010000039.1:0-18162 GCF_977115555.1 Aquiflexum sp. | reverse complement strand
AAATTGTAGAAGCGGAATACAGCGAGGCGAGAGCCAAATTCCCTTCTTTCAAAGCAGGAGATACCATCAATGTCCACGTGAAAATCACTGAAGGTAACAAAGAGCGTATCCAGCAATTCCAAGGCACCGTCATCCAAAGAAAAAATCCAAATACAAACGGAGAAACTTTCACTGTAAGGAAAGTATCAAACGGTGTAGGTGTGGAAAGAATTTTCCCTATCATCTCCCCAGCCATCGACAAAATCGAATTGATGAGAGAAGGTAAAGTGAGAAGAGCAAGATTGTACTATTTGAGAGGCCGTCAAGGAAAGTCTGCCAAAATCAAAGAAAGAATCAGACACAGAAAAGACGCTTAATTGTCTTAATCACAAAAAGGGAATCCAAACGGGTTCCCTTTTTTGTTTAGACCAATCCTTATCTTTTCCTATCTTTGCAGCCTCAAATAAGACTGAACATTACAACCAAACCGATTCAGACTGGTTGTACAAAGAATAATCCAATACCATGAACAAAGAAGTACGTGTAAGATTTGCGCCTTCTCCAACAGGAGCTTTACATATCGGTGGTGTCAGAACTGCCCTTTACAATTACCTATACGCACGAAAAACCGGAGGAAAATTTCTCTTGAGAATTGAGGACACCGACCAAAACAGGTTTGTACCTGGAGCAGAAGAATATATCAAAGATGCATTGGATTGGCTTGGGATCTCTCCTGACGAAAGTCCTTGGAATCCCGGAAGCAGTTCACCCTACCGACAGTCTGAAAGGAAACCTATGTACATGCAATATGCGCTTGACCTGGTCGAAAAAGGCCATGCCTATTATGCATTTGATACTTCTGAAGAACTGGAAGCCATGCGAGAGAGGCTGACTGCCGCAAGGGTTGTATCCCCGCAGTATAATTCCATCACCAGGACCCAGATGAAAAACTCCCTTACCCTTCCTGAAGATGAGGTCAAGGCGAGATTAGCTTCCGGTGAAGCCTATGTCATCCGTGTCAAAATCCCGAGAAAAGAAGAAGTAAGATTGCACGACCTCATCCGTGGATGGGTGATGGTACACTCCAGTACTTTGGATGATAAGGTCTTGATGAAATCGGACGGTATGCCCACTTACCACTTAGCGAATATCGTGGATGATCATTTGATGAAAATCACGCATGTGATCCGCGGTGAAGAATGGCTGCCCTCCGCACCTTTACACGTTTTGCTTTACAAATACTTTGGCTGGGAGGATACCATGCCGGAATTTGCTCACCTTCCTTTGCTGCTAAAGCCTGACGGAAATGGTAAGCTTTCCAAGAGGGATGCGGATAAGCATGGTTTTCCGGTATTCCCTATGGATTGGAAAGATCCTAATTCAGGCGAAACAGCCATGGGATTCCGTGAAGGTGGATACCTACCGGAAGCAATGTTGAATTTCTTGGCCTTCCTAGGTTGGAATCCCGGTGACCACAAAGAGATTTTCAGCTTGGAAGAATTGATAGAAGCTTTTTCGATTGAAAGAATCGGAAAATCAGGAACCAAATTTGACATCAACAAGGCCAAATGGTTCAATGAACAATACCTCAGGGCCAAAACGGATGAAGAATTGGCAGGATATCTCATCGCTGATATCGAAAAAGAAGGCCTTTCAATAGAAATAGGAAAAGCAGCAAAAATCGCCCATATCATGAAGGAAAGGGCAACTTTCCCTGCTGACCTTTGGAAAGAAGGGAAGTTTATGCTGATTGCTCCAACTACATTTGATACTGATATAGCAACAAAAAAATGGAATGCCGAAGTGGTAACCGTTTTGGGAACCTACGTTGAAAAGCTAGCATCCCATACCGGAGACTTTACACCTGAATCGGCGAAGTCTATTTTAGAAGCATCCGCTGAGGCCAACGGCATCAAATTGGGCAAAGTCATGCAGGCAGTACGCTTGGCAGTGACAGGAGTAGGTGCAGGACCGGATTTGATGGCAGTATTCAGTATTATTGGAAAAGAGGAATTGTCCAAGAGGATCAAGTTTGCCTTGGACACTTTACAGGTACTCTGATTTATTCAAAAAAGAAAAAACTCCTATGGCTAAGAAACCTAAAAAAGAAGAAATCGCGAAAGTCCACAAAGACTTGGAAGGTTTCAAGATGAACATTGATACCTTCGGAGAAATTTCAAGTTCTTTCTCCATTGACAAGCTGAATGAATTCCTCAACAAAAATGTCGATGACAAGAAGCTCAAAGACAGGGAAGACATTGAAGAAATCAAAGAGGGTAAAGAAAAAAAGAAAAAATAAATTTTGAGTATCCGCAATGTTACACATTGGGCTTGAGGAGACTTTATGGGATACGGATACTCATCCACTGTAGATAGTCTACTGTCCTCAAAACCGCTAATCGTTCCTCAACCATTATTTTTTTGGCTAGTTGGATTAAAGGGGTTTTATATAAAAAATTTCCGTTTTTTCTTTCCCATTTGAAAATGAAGGCACAAAACTTTTCTGTTTTTGTTTTTTTTTTTGACCCATTTTTTTTCGTTGACCGTATTATACTTTATATTTCGACTTAAATATTAGTAGAATTAATTATGAAACCATTCTCAATTTTATTTTTTGTGTTGGTGATTTCCTTTACAGGTTTCTCCCAAACGACAGGTACCATTACGGGAAAAGTTACCGATAGTAAAACAGGCGAGCCTCTGCCTTTTTGTAATGTATTTATCAATAACACCACGCTTTCCACGGTGACTGACTTAGATGGGAATTTTAACTTACCCAATGTTCCGGAGGGAGGGGTCGAAGTTGGATTTTCTTTTATCGGTTATCAAGCTGTCCAAAAACCCGCTTCCATCAAACCCGGCGGACAATTTATTCTCAATGTGAGCATGGTTTCTTTTGAACAGGAACTCTCCGATGTCGAGATCATAGCCAAAAGGGACAAAGCATGGGAAAGAGAACTGAGAAGGTTCAAAAATCTTTTTTTAGGAAATGACAACCTTGCTTCACAATGCGAGATTCTCAATCCATGGGTTATTGAATTTCCGGAAGACAACAGTACTAACAGTTTTCGCGCAACGGCCATTCAGCCAATAGAAATCAAAAATAACGGATTGGGATACAACCTCACTTTTGACCTCAGGGAATTCTATTTTACTCCCCAATACTATATCATTGCCGGAGCTACAAGGTTTGTCGAAATGGATACCACGGCTCAAAATATCAAACAATCCTGGGAAAAAAACAGACAGGAAACCTACAAAAAGTCCCCTGCAAACATGTTTAGAGCGATGATCCAAAACCAGCATAACCAAGAAGGATTTAAGCTCTATGGAAACAAGCCGGGTGGGGCAGAAACACTGAATATGCGGTCTGATATCTTTGCCAATGAACTTGGAAAATCAGTCATAGAATACAATCCTGAAAACCTCGTAAGCCCGGGGAGAAGGCCGGGAGAATATAAAATATTCCTGAAGGGTCGAATAGAAGTCCACTACGAAAAAGGATACAGTACCATCAATACTTACAAAGACGCTCCCTATCCCATATCGTGGATTGAAGTCAATGGGAACTATGTCAATGTCAATTCCAACGGGGTCATCCTAAACCAAAAGGATGTGACCTTCTCCGGAGATATGGACAAGAGAAAGGTATCCACAATTCTTCCTATGGATTACGATCCTCCTTTTTCTTTGGAATCAAATACCCAAATGGCAAAAGATGCCAACGGACTTCAGGAAAAAGTTTACCTGCATCTTGACAGGCCATTTTATTATCAAGGGGATCAGTTATTTTTCAAAGCCTACATGAACTATTCAAACGCACAGCTTAAAAAAGACCTGAGCAAGATATTGTATGTAGAATTGATTTCTGAAAACAGGGATATTATCATCCAGAAAAAGTTTAAAATCGAAAATGGACAGGCTGTTGGAGACATGTTTTTGCCGGACACCCTCAATCAAAAAAAATACTTCCTTAGATCATATACTACATGGAACAGGAACTATGGTCCCGACACCTACTTTGTCAAAGCCCTGCCAGTCCTAAGTCCGTATGACAGGATCTCAAATTCCGAAATACCTGAGGAGAAAAAATCCCGAATTTTGGTTGATTTCAAACCTGACAAAAACGGATACCAAGCCAGAGAAAAAGTAAGTCTAGAAGTTTATTTGAAAGATAATAACGGAAATCCTGTTTCAGCCAATCTTTCCGTTTCTGTAACTGACAATCATTTCGTGACTCCATTATCTCTAAACCCTACCATTCTGAATGGCTTGGAAATCAAAGAAATCCCCAAACATATCACCACAGATAAATTCACCTATCCTATAGAGCAAGATATGAATATCTCGGGTCTATTCCTCAATGACAAAGGAAAGCCTGAAGCCATCCCGTTTACGGCTTATTTCAATAATTTTGCAGCCTCACTTGAACTGCAGTCTGACGCTGAAGGTAAATTCAATTTAGAAGAAATGGGCTTCTACGGTCCCATTGATTTTACATTCATGGCTTTGGACAAAAAAGGAAATTCTTTCGGGAAATTTGAAATGACGCCACGTTTAAATCCACCGTTTTTTGTTCCTGAATCTACCAAAATGCCGAAAATCACGGCCACAAACGAAGCTATTTTTAAGGGGGTTGAGGCAAATACAGTGGAACTAGAGCAGATTACTGTCAATGAAGAAGTGGTAAGAGACAAAACAATGGCTATTTATGGTAAAGCAGATCATGTGATCCAAGGGGATATCTTGATGAAGGGAGGAAACTCCACTGACCTTTTGCTAAGTCTCAAACCTTACGTTCCGGGTATGAATGTCAATTCCTTTGGTCAAGTAACCTTGAGAGGAGGAGCCACTTCGGGTTCCAATTCCCTCGAGCCGATGGTGATGGTAGACGGAGCCATTCTTCCGGGCAATAGTGCAGCTTCTAATATCAATTCGATCAATCCCAATGATGTCGAGAGAATTGAGGTGGTGACAAGGATGGCTTCTATCATGGGAGATATGGGCAGAAACGGGGTTATAGCCATTTACCTGAAAAAAGGAGGGCAACCCTCCCCTATCCTGAATTCTGCCACAACAAATAAAAACACAATAGTAGTAGATGGTTTTGCTGTTCCAAACAATTTTTATCAGGTCAGTCATGAAGATGGGGAAGAATCTCCATTTGGTTCTGATGAGAGGGCAACGCTATATTGGAATCCATATTTGATTACTGACAGCGAAAATGGGACTTTCAGAATTGAATTCTTTATGAATGACAGCCCAAGCCCAAAATCAGTATTACTTGAAGGAATTACCATTGATGGGACCCCAATAAGGGCAACATTTGTGATCTCTCTAGGAAATTAATATTTGTTCCTTATTTGAAAATCAAATCCCTATTTTTGGACATGCAAAAATTCATTTTCTCCTTAGCCGTATCGGTTTTCTTGAGTTTGCCGGCATTTGTCCAAGGACAGACAAGTTTTGGAATCAGGGGAGGATATTCGGTTTCCTCCATGACATACCGTGCCACTCCATCAAGTCCCCAAACTAGGACAAGTGGTATCAGCGCACCAACTTTTGCATTTGTAATGGAGCACTTTGCGGGAAAAAATGCAGGGATTCAGATAGAGGTCCAATACCTCACTTTAGGTTTTACACAAACAGATACTGTTCTCGTCGGAACCAACAGGACTGAGTTGGATTATTTGAAAATGCCTGTCCTCTCCAATTTTTATGCCGGTAAAGGAGGAAGGTTCCACATCAAAATCGGACCTCACTTTGGCTACTTGTTAAATGCCACAGATGTACAGAGAGATTTTGACGGAGACAAATTTTTGCCCACTTATGGAGGACGGGGAGACAATCCCAGAAAGTTTATGTATGGACTTACCGGAGGCGCCGGACTTTCCACCTTGTTTGGAAAAAGTACCCTCGAGGGCGATTTGCGGCTTTCCTATGAGTTTGGAAGACCTGAAACCCAAGACAGAATTTTTGATATGACTTCCACCAATATAGAGCTCACAATAACCTATTTATTCCAGGCATTAAAATCTAAATCCCAAAATTGAAAACCAAAGGAACTTATCCAAGCTTTTGATGGTATGTTAGATAATTAATTTAAACAGATATGCTACAAGCTCAAAAAAGACCAGTCCATATTTATATGGAAGCCAATCCAAACCCCAATTCTTTGAAATTTGTGGTGAACTTTATGTTGACGGATGAAGGCGTTAGCTTTGATTATCCTGATCAAGCGAGTACAGAAACTTCACCATTGGCAAATGAATTGTTCAATTTTGCTGCCGTTGACAGGGTTTTTATTACCTCTAATTTTGTGACCGTCACCAAAAAAGAAAATATAGATTGGGTAGAAATCCAGGATATTGTCCGAGATCACATCAAAAAATATCTGGAAGCAGGCAAATCAGCAGTAGTCATTTCTTCCTTTGAAAAAGACCCTCTTTTTGATGAAAACGATTCAGAAACTGTAAAAAAGATCAAGGGGATTTTGGATGAATACATCAGACCGGCAGTCGAGCAAGATGGTGGCGCCATCGTTTTCCACAGTTTTAATGAAGGCATAGTGAAAGTTCTACTTCAGGGAAGTTGCTCGGGATGTCCGTCCAGTACCATTACCCTCAAAGCAGGTATCCAGAACTTATTGACAAGGATGCTTCCTGAGGTCAAAGAAGTCCAGGCAGAAGGAATTTAATTTTTTCAGATGCTGAAAGGAAATTGGACCTGGACATTATTGGGCCTGATCAGCTTGGTAATTAGGCATTTTGCCATAAAATACCCTGAGAAAACAGAGGCGATCTATTCCAGGGCATTTTTTCCAGGAATCCGGAATGTCATTGACCTCTCCTTATCCTTACTTCCTTTTGCTACAGTATATGTCTTTCTGGCATCTTTAATCTTTTACATTGGTTTTTATTTTTACCGATTAAATCAGACACAAGGCTGGAAAAAAAAACTCGGATACTCTATCCGTTCTTTATTCAATTACTTAGGTGCCATTGTTTTCTTTTTCCTGATTCTTTGGGGTTACAACTATCAGAGAATCCCGATTTTCCAACAGGTGGGTTTGAATCCTATCCCACTCAATGAAGAGCAGCTGATTAAAGAAACTGAACTTACTAGAAATATCCTCAGCCAACTGCGATACAATATCGAGGAAGATACTGTCGCTATAGAAAAGACCATAGAATATCCTGACCTGGAAAAATTGGTAAGGGCAAATATGCGTGAAAACCTGTATTTGCTAGGGTTGAACTTTACAGGCAATCCCCGGACGAAGCAATTCTACCCCGCCGGATTTATGAGAAGAATGGGGATTTTAGGGATCTATTTCCCATTTACAGGAGAAAGCTATATCGATCCTACGTTACATCATCTCGAAAAACCGTTTACCATCGCCCACGAAATGGCACACAGTTATGGGGTAACCGACGAAGGCGAAGCCAACTTTATCGCATGGGTGATCTGTTCAAATTCCGATGATCCTTTATTGCAATATTCCGGGCAGCTGAGGTTATTGAAATACCAGATGAATGACATGTACAGGATGTCAAAGGATTTATTTAAAGATTTTTACAAAACATTACCAAGTGGCATCAGAAATGATTTGATTTCTATACAGACAGAAAATGAAAAAATCAAACCATTTAACTTGGAGATAAGCAGAAAATCCAATGACCTTTTTTTGAAGACCCAAGGGATAAAAGCCGGAGTCAACAGCTATCAGCAATTGCCCATGCTTGCTTATGCCTGGAGAAACAGTCTGAAGGAAGGGTTTTAAAAATTCATACCTCCAACTGCCTCCGATACATCTGAATGGTATTTTCCAACCCGTAATACAAGGCATCGCAAATCAGTGCATGACCTATAGAAACTTCATCCAAGAAAGGAATACTTTCCTTTAGGAATTTCAGATTGTGCAAATCCAAATCATGGCCTGCATTCAAACCAAGTTCCAACTCTTTGGCCAACAAAGCGACTTCAACATAAGGCTTAACAGCTTCAATTTTGTTTGAGTGATAAGCCTTAGCATACGGCTCTGTATACAACTCAACCCTGTCAGTTCCTGTATTTTTTGCCGGTTCAAAATATTTGGATTCCGGATTGATAAATATGGAAACCCTTGTACCTGATTCATGAAGCTCGGACACAATATCTCGGAGTAAAAGCTGATGTGTGATCGTATCCCAACCACTACTTGAAGTAATCGCCTGTGGAGGATCCGGTACCAAAGTAGCTTGTGCCGGCCTGACCAAACGGATCAGTTCCATAAACCTTTGGTCAGGATAACCCTCTATGTTGAACTCTGTTGTGACTAGCTTGGACAGATCAAGCACATCTTGGTATCGGATATGTCTTTCATCAGGTCTCGGGTGGACGGTAATCCCCTGAGCACCAAACCTCTCAGCGTCCAAAGCAACCTGTACTACATTTGGATTATTGTCTCCTCTGGCATTTCTGAGGGTGGCGATTTTGTTAATATTTACACTCAGTTTGGTCATTTTCTTAGATTAAAAGATAATTTTGTGACAAATTTACACCTATAACACAAAGAACAAGACAATGGGTTTAAAGGCAAGTGTAGAAAGTGAAATAAAAAATGCCATGCTCGCCAGAGACAAAGACAGGCTAAGGGCATTAAGAGCTATCAAATCTCTGATCCTTTTGGAAGAAACCAAAGAAGGAGCAGGTGCAGAGCTATCCAAAGAAGATGAAATGAAGCTTTTGACCAAAGCTGCAAAGCAGAGAAAGGATTCGGCAGACATCTACAAGCAACAGAACAGGGAAGACCTCTATGCTGTGGAAATGGGCGAGCTTGAAATCATCAGTGAATTTTTACCAAAACAGTTGACAGAAGAAGAACTTGTGGCAGAATTGAAAGCAATCATTTCTGAATCCGGTGCTTCAGGAGCCAAAGACATGGGCAGAGTAATGGGTCTTGCTTCCAAAGCACTCGCAGGTAAAGCTGATGGAAAAGCGATATCTATGAAAGTAAAAGAACTCCTAGCCTAACAATTGATTAAATGCTAGACCTGATTATTTTGGTTTTTTTGGCCATTGGGGTTTATGAGGGCTACAAGGAAGGATTGTTTATCGGCATACTCTCCATAGTAGCCTTTGTTTTTGCTGTGATACTCGCATTTCACCTTATGAATTGGGGAGCAGATTTTCTTTCCAAAAGGGTGGATGAGATGACATTCATGTTGCCCTTTGTCGCCTTTATACTGATATTTTTGGGAGTAATTTTGATTATCCGGGGATTGGCATTTCTGGTCAAAAAATCCTTAGACTTTACTATTCTCGGTTCGGTTGACAATATCGCCGGTGGCATTTTGGGGTTTTTCAAAACTGTTTTTATCCTGAGTTTTTTTGTATGGATAGCCGATGCTTTTGATTATTCTTTTCCAAAAAAATGGATCAAAGATTCCAAAACTTATTCCTATATCGAACCGATTGCACCTGTGGTCATCGATGCATTTGACAATTACACTCCAATCATAAAAAAGACGATTATCTCCTTTCAGGAACTGGTAGAAAAAACCGCAGATGGTTTTGTTGATTGATAACTTCGATTCCTTTTCAAATATTCTTGCCGATTACTTGAGACAGACCGGGATAGCTCTTGAGATCGTAAGAAACGACGTCGCCTTGGATGATCTCATCTCAAAATCATGGGATGCACTGATTCTTTCCCCCGGTCCGGAATCACCCGCAAAGGCCGGAAACCTCATGAAAATCCTTGGGTGGTATGTGGGTAAATTACCAATTTTGGGAATCTGTCTTGGACATCAGGCCATTGGGGAATATTTCGGTGGTCAATTGGCAAAGTGTGAAAAGCCTGTGCATGGGAAAGTATTTCCTGTATATCGGGCTATGAACCACGACTACCTTAAAGATTTACCGGAAAATTTTCTAGTGACGAGGTACCATTCCCTGGAAATCAAGGATGTCCCGGATTGTCTTGAAGTCATCCTTAAAACCCAAAAAGGAGAAAACATGGCAATGGCTCATAAAACGATGCCAATTCTCGGCATCCAATACCATCCTGAGGCCTTTTTGACTGAATTTGGAAAAGAAATGATTGTAAATTGGCTTCGCTTTTCCAAAATTGATTTAAGGATCGCTTAGATTGATTCCAGAAGTTTTTAGTACTTTCAAACTTGTTGACTTTTTACATCGTTTTATATTTCGAATCCTATTTAATATATTTATTGCATGCAGGCCTACGAATTTATCAATAACCTTATCCCTCCTTTGAAACCAAAAGACAAAGTAAAATTGGCTTTGAACTGGATGGAGGAAATCAGGACTGATATCCTGCCGGTAGTGGACGAACACATGTTCATGGGTTTTGTTACGGAAGATTTGGTATTCACTGTAAACGATCCTGAATTGACGATTGCCAAAATTTCTTTGGAAAACATATCCTGCTTTGTGTATCAGGACAAGCACATCTATGACGTCATCAAAGTAGCCTCTGAGTACCATTCCAATATGATTGCGGTTGTAGACAGAGAAAACAACTACTTGGGTGTAGTCACAATGGAAGATGCCATTAGCGCATTTGCTGATTCCCTTTCTATCCAATCAAATGGTGCAGTTCTTGTCTTGTCTATGAATATGACTGACTACAGTCTGTCAGAAATCGCACGGATAATAGAATCAGAAAATACCAAAATCCTGAGCAGCTTTTTGTCAAGTGACCCTCTTGATGACTCCAAGATAAAATTGACATTGAAATTGGATAAGACCGAACTCAGACATGTTAAAGCTACTTTAGAGCGGTTTGGCTATCGGATTCTAGACCATTTTCAAGAAGAAGAGGGTATAAGCGGAGAGCAGGAACGAATTGATAACTTATTTAGATTTTTACAGATTTAATCCCTATCCCCCAATGAAAATCACTTTACACGGGATAGGTGTTCAAAAAGAGTTTCTTCCTCAGATAGGCCTTCTATTCAAGATTCTAAAGGATAAGAATATTCACCTCAACCTCACGGAATCCTTACACAAATCGCTCAAAAAAAATGCTTTCCCAACGGATGGATTGAAATCTACCAATCCGAAAGACACCATCAAAGATTCTGATTTTGTAATTTCGATCGGTGGAGACGGCACCTTGCTTGATACAGTTTGCCTAATCGGCAACCTTGAAATCCCGATATTGGGTGTCAATACCGGAAGATTGGGATTTTTGGCAACTGTTGCGAAAGAAAATGTTGAAAAAAACATAGAAGAATTGATCGCAGGTTCCTTTTCGATTGAATCAAGGTCACTGCTCAAGCTCGAATCAGACATTCCACTTTTCAATGGATTGAATTTCGGATTGAATGAATTCACCATCCACAAGCGGGATACTTCCTCTATGATCACCGTCCATACTTATATCAATGACCTGTATCTCAACAGTTATTGGGCAGATGGTCTGATTGTTGCCACGCCTACAGGATCAACAGGATATTCCCTGAGCTGTGGTGGCCCTTTGATCACTCCCGGAGCAAGGAACTTTGTCATTACACCAGTAAGTCCTCACAATCTAAATGTACGTCCGATAGTGGTATCAGATGACAATGAAATCAGCTTTAAGATTGAGGGACGAAGTGAAAAATTCCTGATTTCTTTGGATTCAAGATCCACTCCGATTGATGCTTCCGTAAAATTGAAAGTGAAAAAAGCTGAATTTTCAGCAAAATTGGTCAAATTCGCATCCTACAGTTATTTCGATACACTCCGTCAAAAACTCAATTGGGGCTTTGATATGAGAAATTAAAAACACTTCCTTAATAAATACCTTAGATTATTGGAAAATCAGACAATTCAAGCCTAATTCATGATTTATTCGCTGATCTATCATTAACAAAAATTAACCCCGTAAATACTTATATGGGTTTTTATATCGTTCTCTAGTTCATAAATTGCATCGTCTTGAAAAAGAATAAGTTTTGGATTTTGTCTTTGTCATTCCTTTTGGGTTCTCTGGTTTTTTTAAATCCCGAAAATTCAATCGCACAAAAATATGATGCAGGCGGAGGTCTTGGGGTAGCCACCTATTCAGGTGACATCATCAGAGGACTCGATCCAAATCAGATCGGACTTCAAGGAACGTTGTTTGGCAGACGAAATTTTGACAATGTATGGTCACTCCGAGGTGGGTTGTCTTTTGCGCGGCTCAATGCAGCAGACAGCATCAATCCGATCGATCCTGTCATGGCTTTTAGAAATGCCGGTTTCAAGGGTTCTTTGTTTGAAGCTTCAATAGTAATGGAATACCACTTTCTGGATTTTACCAACCGCTTTGCCGAATATAGATTTTCCCCTTATGGATTCTTCGGTGTGGGTTTTGCTGCTTTTGTTGGCGAAGGGAGAAAATTTGAAAATGATCCCAACCCCACAGGCTATACCGTAGGTACGCCTGTGATTCCTTTCGGAATCGGAATCAAATACAAACTCTCCGAAAAGTGGATCTTGGCTACAGAATTTGGGGCAAGGGCCACATTCACAGACGCAATTGACAAACTATACGGGGAAGAACCTTTTATTCCCCGATTCCCTGATCCTAATAATCCAAATGCACTGACCGGTTATAACTACGGCAATTACAGTGACAAAGATTGGTATTACTTTTTGGGCATCACACTCAGCTATACCTTCAGCACTGTAAAATGTTATTCTTATTAATTTCTACCAAAAATAGAATATTGAAAAAGAAATAGCATTTTTGTACCTCCAAAAAACGAAGGCATTTTCGTATACCTACGAAATGAAAGAATCAATAGACAAAGATAAAATCCCCCAACACATCGCAATTATCATGGATGGGAATGGACGGTGGGCCCAACAAAAAGGCGCCATGAGAATCTTTGGCCATAAAAATGCCATCACAGCTGTTAGGGATTCCATTGAAGGTTCAGCTGAATTGGGGGTAAAGTTTTTGACTTTATATGCATTTTCGACCGAAAACTGGTCAAGACCTGAAGATGAAGTCAATGCATTGATGGAATTATTGGTAGATGCCATATCCCAAGAAGTGCCCAACATGATGAAAAATAACATCAGGTTATTGGCTATCGGCGACACCGAAAGTTTGCCTAGAAGAGCCAAGGAAAAACTCAATGAAGCAATAGGACTTTCCTCAAAAAACACAGGTTTGTCGGTAGTCTTGGCGCTGAGTTATAGTGGAAGATGGGAAATCCAGGATGCAATCAAATCCATTGTCAAAAAAGTAGAAGCAAAACAACTTGATATTGAAGATATTACGCAGGAAGTAATTGCTGCCCATTTAAATACCAAAGACATCCCTGATCCGGAACTCCTGATCAGGACAAGTGGAGAAATAAGAATAAGTAACTTTCTCCTATGGCAACTGGCTTATACAGAGCTGTATTTTACAGAAGTGTTGTGGCCAGATTTTAGAAAAAAGCATCTAGTGGAAGCCATCTCCGATTATCAGAAGAGAGAAAGAAGATTTGGCAAAACCGGGGCTCAGATAAAACCGTAATTTTGATGAAAAAGAGTTTTACTATCCTTTGCCTTTTCATGTGGGTCCTTAGCGCCCAGGCCCAGATCCGTTTGGGACAAAGTCGCTATACCCCTGCAAGGCCGGTGGATATTTTAGAGTTAAATTATTCCAAACCGCAAAAGTACAGGATCGCTGAAATCAAAGCTGTGGGTTTGACCACTTTGGATGAGGTGGCGATTATTTCATTATCCGGACTTAGGGTGGATGATGTCATTTCGGTTCCAGGAGATGCGATTTCCACTGCTCTCAAAAGGATTTGGGGTCAAGGAATTATAGGTGACGTCAAGATTCTTGTCACCAAAATTGAAGGAGATGATATCTACCTCTTGATGGAACTCACAGAGAGGCCAAGATTCAGTAGGGTTGAATTTACAGGAGTCAATAAGACCCAAGAAAGTGAGCTAAAAGATAAAGTCAAAATCCGTGGAAGGGTAGTCAGGGATGATGTCCTAAATACTTCCCAAAGGAATATACGCCAATATTTTGTCGATAAAGGCTACCTCAATACAGATGTTAAGGTAATCCAGGAAAGGGATACCACCCTTCCAAATAGCGTTAAGCTAAGGTTTGAAGTGGATACCAAAACAAAAGTCAAAATTAATGAGGTAAATGTTTATGGGACTGAGGGAATTGATGAGAAAAAAATCAAATCCAAATTAAAGAAAACCAAAGAACATCCCAGAATGTATATTGGCCGAGATATAGCCTCCAGAATCTCGAATACTACTCCCAAATCCGCAGCAGATGCAATTTTTCACATGAGCCCTGTTGAAGATGACAAAGTAAAAGAATACATCAATAAAAACTTCAAACTCAACTTTTTGAATGCTTCCAAGTTTGTCTCTAAAGAATTCAAAGAAGACAAAGAAAAAGTCATTGCCTATTACAATTCCAAAGGTTATAGGGATGCTGAAATTATTGTTGATTCTGTCTACAGATTTTCGGACAATACCGTCAATGTGGATATCTCTTTGGAAGAAGGGAAGAAGTATTATTACCGCAACATCACTTTCGTTGGAAATTACCTCCATCCAAATGCTGTCCTCCTTAACCGCCTGGGAATAGCCAAAGGAGATGTGTATGACAAAGAAAAACTGGATAAAAGACTCAACTATGATCCTCAGAAAGGTGATGATGTAAGTTCCCTTTATCAGGATAATGGCTATTTGTTTTTCTCAATCGAACCAGTTGAGGTCAAAATCAAAGAAGATTCCATTGATATTGAAATGAGGATCTTTGAGGGTCCCCAAGTAACTGTAAACTCAGTCACAGTACAAGGCAATGAAAGGACCTCAGACCATGTGGTGATGAGGGAAATCAGGATTTTGCCGGGACAAAAATTCAATAGAAGTTTACTGGTAAGGACGATCAGAGAATTGTCCCAATTGGGATATTTCGATCCGGAGAAAATTGAACCGGATATGCGTCCTAATTATGAAAACGCAACGGTGGATATCACATTCAAGCTGGAGGAAAGACCCAATGACCAGATTGAATTATCCGGAGGATGGGGTGGTTTCTTTGGATTCGTAGGTACTGTGGGATTGGTTTTCAATAATTTCTCTTTGAAAAACATTGGCAACTTTGATAAATGGAGACCATTGCCTGTGGGCGATGGACAGCGGCTTTCACTTAGGGTCCAGGCAAATGGCCGCTCTTTTCAAAACTACAGCATTTCCTTGACTGAGCCTTGGTTTGGAGGTAAAAAACCAAATGCTTTGAGTTTTAGCTTAAACAGGTCAGTACAAAGACAATTAAATTTTCAAAACCCGGGAGGACAAGAACTTGGATTTTTCAAGATCACTGGTGCGACCATCGGTCTGTCTAAAAGAGTGACTTGGCCGGATGATTACTTCATGTTCAGCACAGCTTTGACTTATCAAAACTACGACTTCTTTGAATTTGGAAGGCAGTTTGGTTTGAGTTTTGCGACCGGAACATTGAACAGTATTGCACTCAATACCACTGTAGCGAGAAATAACATAGACAACCCTATCTATCCTAGAATGGGATCCAATATTTCATTGGTGACTTCTTTGACTCCACCTTATGCCTCTCTAAACCCAAATATTGATAGGGAATCCCCTGACGAAGAAAAATACAAATGGCTGGAATACCACAAGTGGATGTTTGATGCTTCCTTCTATACACCTCTTTTTGGATCCAAAAAGTGGGTTATCAGTGCAAGGACCCACATGGGATTCTTAGGTTCTTATGGCGACAGGATCGGTATCATTCCTTTGGAAAGATTCGTAATGGGAGGGGATGGTATGAATATGAACAATTTTGCTTTGGGACAAGAGATCATCGGTCTTAGAGGATATGAAAACCAAAGCATTACCCCGGGCAAACTCACCCGAAATGATCCCAATTCAACTGAAGGTTATGGCGGTATTGTATACAACAAACACGTCATGGAATTGAGATTCCTCGTTTCGCCAAACCCCTCAGCTACCATTTTCCTTCTTGGATTTGCCGAAGCTGGAAACAACTGGGGATCCTATGCTGAGTTTAACCCGTATAACCTCAAAAAATCAGCAGGCTTTGGTGCAAGGATATTTATGCCTGCATTCGGATTGTTAGGTTTGGATTGGGGATATGGATTTGACAGAGCTCCGGGTTCATTACAAAGAAGCGGTGCTCAATTCCACTTTACCATCGGACAACAATTTAGATAATGGTGAAAAGACCGATTATATTATTAATTTTGTGCACGCTAATTGGACTGACCCTATTTGTCTCCTCTGCGGATGCCCAAAAATTCGGATATATCGACTCTGAATATATCCTAAACAAACATCCAGATTACAAATTGGTCCAAGATGAATTAACATCTATTAGCAATCAGTGGAAAAAAGAGGCACAGGATTTGGAACAGGGAATAAAAACCATGTATGCCAATCTGAAAGCAGAAGAAGTTCTACTGACAGAAGAAATGTACCAAGAAAGATTGGTAACGATCAAAGAAAAAGAAAAAGAAGCAGTCGCTTTTAATAACAGGGTTTTTGGCATTAACGGTCAGTACTACCAAAAACAAGCGGAATTGCTGCAACCACTACAATCCAAAATCTATGATGCCATAGACAGGGTTTGTAAAAGAAACAGTTTGGTTATCCTTTTTGACAAAGCATCGGGACCATTAATGATCTATACAGATCCCAGGCATGATTACTCAGAATTTGTATTGGAAGAATTAGGAATAGAAAACAAATAAATTAACTCAATAACGAAAATGATGAAAATTAAAGTCGTCCTTTCCGCAATAGCACTCTTTTGCGTAGGATTCGTAGCCCAGGCCCAGGAATTGAAGATCGGCTATACCAATGTTGAATTACTGATGGACCTGATGCCAGAAATGGAACAGATTGCTGCTGATGTGCAAGATTACCAGGCACAACTTCAGACAAATATCCAAACAAAAGCACAAGACTTTCAGAGAAAAGTGCAGGCATATCAGCAGGCAGCACCGACCATGACTGAGGATGCCAGGTCTGCAAAAGAGCAGGAATTACAAAAGCTTCAACAAGATCTTCAGAAGTATGAGCAAGATGCCCAAGTATCTTACCAAAACAAACTTCAAGAACTTCTTGCCCCAGTTCAGCAGAAAGTATTCAACGCAATCAATGCAGTAGCTGCGGAGAATAACTATTCTCACATATTCTCAGAGTCTGCAGGTCAATCACCGATCTTGCTATATACTAGAGATGAAGACAAATTCACCGAATTGGTTTTGGCTAAATTGGGCATTGAATTACCTGCCGCTCCTGCGAGTCCAGCTGGAAAATAATACCGATCAATCAAAAAAATCAGAGACCTGTTTCGAGAGAGACAGGTTTTTTCTGTTTTGGTCACTATCTCATTAAATCAACCAACAAAAATCTCATTCATCGGGGAAAATGCTGAGATTTGATCTTGGTAACAAAGAATCTCTAAAAATCCATTTTTATTTGTACCAAAATAATCCATACAATGGCAAAAAAGAAATTCAAAGAAGTAATCCAACATTCAGAAGAAGCCATTTTGGTAGATTTTTTTGCAGATTGGTGCGGCCCCTGTCAAACCATGAATCCGGTCTTGGAAGAAGTCATCCATGAACTCAATGGAAAAATCAAGCTTTATAAACTTAATGTTGAAAAAAATCCACAGGTAAGCCTGCAATTTGGGGTTCGATCTATTCCTCATTATATCCTTTTCAAACGCGGAAAAATCCTTTGGAGAAAAGGTGGAATCATGACCAAAAGGGAATTGCTACAGGCCATGAAAGGGTTTGTGGGATAGAACATCAAAGCTTGAAAAAATTCTACCTACAGATCTTATTAAAAGCTTCCTCAGCGATGTCCAGTCCCAAACCCATGGCAATTTTCAGATTTTCGCAGGCTGCTGTTTCATTTTCAAATTGGTGATAAGTTAGACCTCTTTGATAGTATGCCTCTCCGAAATCGTCGCGGTGATAAATCGCCAAAGTATATGCCCCCATTGCCAGATCATATTTTTTTGACTTATAGTAGATATTTCCTTTTCCAAAGTATGCATTTGCTTCCATAGGATTTATGCCAATTACTTTTTCATAATCGGCAAGCGCACGCTCAGTTTGTCCCATCTTCTCCAAAACATAGGCTTTGTAAAGCAAGGATTCCACATCATTTTCATCTGCATTTAGT
>NZ_CDSBKL010000038.1:0-18483 GCF_977115555.1 Aquiflexum sp. | reverse complement strand
AAAATTGCACAAAGAGCGAGTACACTTAGTTTTAGACGCCATTTATGACGAGAAATCCATAGCGACATACGCTTCCTGACGCGATCGGATTTCCCATTTGGATTATTCACTGCTTTCAACCCTGACGTTGTCAATGACTTTGTGTTGTACAAAGCAATTATTCCTACCAAGTTTGGTGGAAGGGGTTCTTCCATTCTTGATATTTCTCCAAAATCAGGGAGTTTGGACAGATGGGGAGGAGATATGATGGTGGGGACAGTATCTGGAAAACTTTCAGTAAATGGCCCGGTGATCAAGGATAAGGTTTCTGCTAAAATCGGATTCAGGGGGTCGTATATCAATTGGCTCTTGGGAGCCATGAACAATCCTGACTTAAGATCAAGCCAAGCCAACTTCAATGATGTAAATGGGATAGTTTATGGCGAGATCAATGAAAACCATAATGTGACCTACAGTTTTTACAGAAGTTATGATGATTTTGCTTTAGCTTCGGATACAACCATTTCTTGGACTAATTTGAGCCATACCGTAAGGTACCAAGGAAAATTTTCAGAAAGATTGGCTGCGGATGTTATAGGGTATTATTCGAAGTATGATTTTACCATTTTCAATAAATCCGGAATCAATAATTTTGACCTGGAGTCAGGGATTACTGATACAGGTGTCAGGCTGAATTTCACTTATGCTTTGGGCGAAAATAACAGGATTTCATTTGGAGGCGATACCAAAAGCATCACGATAAGACCTGGGGAGCTGATACCGGGCATATCTGATGGTGAATCGACAGTTTTACCAAAAAAAGTTCAGGATGAATTTGCAAGGGAATCAGGTTTTTACCTCCAGCATGAACTTGAATTCGGTGAAAAGATAGGCCTTTCTTATGGTATCAGGTATGATATGTACCAATATTATGGACCAAGGACCGTAAAGGAGTATGCTCCTGACTTGCCTCTGAATGAAGGTAACGTAATCGGAGAAAGGACATATGCATCAGGAGAGACCATCCAAACTTATGATGGATGGGGTCCAAGAGCTTCCCTTAGGTATTCAATAGATTCCAAAACCTCCATAAAGGCTGGCTACAATAAGATGTACCAATTTATTCACCTAATTTCAAATACTGCTACGATTGCACCTACGGACGTTTGGAAACTGAGCGATCAATTTTTCAAGCCGCAGATTGTTGACCAATATTCCTTGGGTATTTACAAAAACCTGAAGGGGAATATATTTGAAACTTCAGTGGAGGTATATTACAAGGACATTCAGAATGTATTGGAATACAAAGATGGAGCAAGGCTTTTGCTTCAGCAAAACCTTGAAACTGAAGTTGTGCCTGGCCAAGGACAAGCTTATGGAGTGGAAGTATATGTGAAGAAAAATCTTGGAAGAACCACGGGATGGGCAAGTTATACCTACTCACGCTCTTTGAGAAGAGTCATTACGCCATTTGAAGAGGAAATTATCAACGATGGGGAATGGTATGCGGCTAACTTTGATAAACCACACGACTTGACATTGATAGGGAATTATAAACTGGCGACCAACGCTTCAATTTCGGCCACGTTTTCCTACAGTACAGGTAGGCCGGTTTCTTTTCCGGAAGCAAAATTTGACTTCGCCGGAAATTCACTAGCTTTTTTCAAAGAAAGAAATACCCAAAGAATACCTGATTTCCACAGGTTAGACCTTTCCTTGAATTTTAAATTAAAAGGGACGAGTAAATTCCATGATGGAGATTGGACTTTTGCAGTCATGAACGTGTACGGCAGAAAAAACCCCTTTTCGGTATTCTTTGCTGACCAAACAGGATCGCCTCCTCAGTCTTACATATTGGCCATACTTGGAGTACCTTTCCCAACCTTAAGTTATTCGCTTAAATTCTGATTATGATGTTGAAAAGATTATTTTATATACTATTACTTCTACAGATTTCCTGTATAGAACCATATAAGGTTGAGCTTCCTCAAGGAGAGCAATTACTTACTGTGGATGGATTTGTGACCACCGAACCAGGCCCGCATACTATTAGGTTGACAAGAAGTGACACTTATGGTAGTGTTTTTGAAGGATTGATCAGACCGGTTTCCCAAGCAAGTATTGCCATAAGGGATAGTGAAGGGAATGTGGTTTTTCTAACTGAAACTGAAGAGAGGGGTGTATATCAAACTCCTATTGGCTTTCAGGCAAGGGTAGGGATTTCTTATTCGCTGCTCATTGAACTTCAGGGTGGGAAATCCTATACATCTTTGCCTGAAATGGTAAACTCAGTGCCTGAAATCGAATCACTTTCCTATCGAGCCATCGAAATTCAAACTGCAAACCGGCTTCAAAATAGGATAGGCGTTCAGATATTTACGCAGTTCAAAGATCCCAGTGATCAAACCAATTTCTATTATTGGAGGCAAGGTATTGGTTCCTACGTGGTAGTAGCAAATCCCGAGCTTTACACTTTGCCTCCTGACCATCCAACCAACCCACGTGGTGCTGCACCAAAAGACTGTTGTTCTACCTGCTATTTGCAAGAGACATCTCGCTTCCAGACATTTTCTATAGCTTCTGATCAGGATTTTAACGGACTAAGCCAAAGTATTCCAGTAGCTTTTATTGAAGACGATGGGCTTAGATTTAAGGATACTTACCGCGCAGAAATTCAACAGATGTCTGTTTCCAGGGAAGCCCATCGGTTTCTTAGGTTGATCGACCAACAGATAAGTTTAACAGGAAGTGTTTTTGATCAGCCTCCTGCAAATATCAGGGGTAACATAATTAGCCTGGATGATCCGGATGAAATTGTCTTAGGGTTTTTTATTGCTGCATCAGTTTCCAAAAAAGAGGTTTTCATTCAGCGTAATAGTTTGGAGGTTACTCAAACACCCAAGATCATTCCCGATGACTGTCGAACTGTAAGAGGCGCTACTCTGGATCCGCCTGCAAGTTGGAATTCCGATAACTAGTAGGTGGTATTTTTCGGAGAATTAGGAAGACATGGATATTGAGTCCATGTCTTTCTTTTTTATTTAGAAATACCTTTTGTCTAGGAGGAAGCCGACTTTGAATTTACTAGATTTTTGGCCTCTCAATTTCTTCAAAAACGATCCCCTCTTTTCCCAAAGCGTCTAAAATGGGGTCAAAAAATTCTTTTTGTACAGGAATCTGTAATCCTCTTGATTTGATTTTGCCCTCTAAAAATAAATCCACAGCTATAGCAAGAGGGAGACCAACGGTTTTCGCCATAGCGGTATATTCTTGGTCTTCTCCTTTACAAACCAAGCTCGAGATGATCTCTTTGTCCCCAAAAGCACCTTTTATTTCAAATTGATGCTGAAGGACAACCATGTCTTTGTCTTTAGGGCTGAGCTGCCATTTTTCCTCCAATATATGCTGAAGGATAGCAGCTGGACTTCCGTTAAGCTGAGTTAGTGGTTTTTCTGAAAATAGTCCCAACCATTCAAATTTTGATATGATATCTTGGTCTATTTCCGGAAGATATTCTTGTAATTTTTCCTCTACAGTTTTGGAAGGGTGAGAAGCCAGGAAAGAATTGAGAAATCCTCTGTAGCTTATCCCTTCAGGAAAGTCCATTTGAAATGAATCATCTGTCATACCAAGTTGTACCAAAATATTCCATGCTTGACAAAACCCAGACCTTCGGAGCGTTCCTCTCAGCATGGTCGGGATATTTTCCAAACCATATATCTTTCTATATCTCAATGAATCCCTGTTTGGATACCCGTCAAATTCTCCAGCTTCATCGAAAGAAACCTTTTCAGTCCTCCCAAAAAGCTTGTGGTAGGGGATATATTTTAATTGTCCGTTTTGGATATACCTGGATACTCCCTGACCCGCAAGGACGACATTTCGGGGGTTCCATGTGAATTTGTATTTCCAAGGATTGTCTTCACTTTCGGGAGCGAGAACTCCTCCGCAAAAGGATTTGAAGGAAATGATTTCATTTCCTTTAGACTTCTCATTTTCTAAAATCTTCATCGCAGACATGTGGTCTATTCCGGGGTCAAGGCCACATTCGTTAAGAAAAAGCAGATTTTTGGCTTTGATTTCGGGTTCTAATTTTCTGAGTTCATCTGATTCGTAGGAGGCTGTAAAAAAGTGTTTGCCCAAGGCGAGGCAGTCTTCGGCTATCATCGGATGTAAAAAGGCAGGCAACATTGAAATCACCAAATCAGATTTTTGAATCAAGGAGTTTCTTTCCTTGGGATCGGAAACATTGATCGATACGGCTGAAGCAAATGGATTTCTTTTGATTTTATCCGCTGCGGTTTTTTCCGAAATGTCAGCTACTATTATTTTTCTATTCTTTGCACCGGCACTTTTCATCAAATAATCAATCAAGTAGGTAGATGATTTTCCGGCACCGAGGATAAGAATGGTTTGCATATGGATAAGATTGGGTTACAATTCCCGAAATTGTAAAAAAAGGATGAAGGCTAAAAATCAAAGTGGGTTAAATAGAAAAATTGCCTAATTCCCATTTTTTTTTTGTTAATTCCATTCCTTTTTAAACGAAGTAATGAATAGAAGAATAGAAGTGAAAATCTCCCTTGAGGTGATTCCAAATGAATTTTGGACTGATGAGGAATCAATGCTTATTGCAAGGGCGAAGGAGATTTTGGAATCCGCCTATGCTCCATATTCAGGATTTTTGGTTGGGGCAGCATTATTATTAGAAAACGGTGAGGTTTTCGCCGGCAACAACCAAGAAAATGTTTCCTTTCCTGTTGGAATTTGTGCAGAAAGGGCTGTTTTAAGTTATGTCATGGGTAATTTTCCAAATTTAAAACCGGTCAAGATCGCTATTGCAGCAAAAAGGATGGGAGAAACCGGATATGCCTACGTGACTCCTTGTGGGATGTGCAGACAAACTATCAATGAATATGAAATGAAGTTTGGGAATCCAATAGAGATATTAATGCTAAATGGACAAGGTGAAATTTTGAAAGCAGAAAGTATTGAACAATTATTGCCTTTTAGATTCAATAACCTTAACAGCTGATGAAAGCCTCCATTACTTATAGACATAGGGGGCATTTTAGCATGTCTCACCTCCCAAATAGAAGAGAAACTGAAATCCTGATTGCACTTCATGGCTATGGGCAATTGGCGGAATTCTTTCTTAGGAAGTTAGAACCGCTATTCTGTGAAGAAAGATTGGTCATCGTACCGGAAGCCACCAATTACTCTTATCAAAAGGGATTTTCAGGAAGGGTAGGGGCCAATTGGATGACAAGTCACGAAAGAGAAACGGCGATTGAAAATAATAACCGGTATTTGAATGAGATTTTGGAATCAGTTTTGTTGAAATATCCTTTAAAACCCTCCATTAAGGTTCTGGGTTTTTCTCAAGGTGCTGCCACTGCCACTCGCTGGGTAAGTCAATTAAATGAAAAAGTCGAAAAACTTGTTCTTTGGAGTGGAGGATTTGCACACGATCTAAATATCCAAAGGGCCGGAGAAAAGTTAAAAAATACTGAAGTCCTAGTGGTTTTGGGTAATGAAGACCCACTCCTGACCGAGGAATCTATTCAAAAACAAAACGAATTTATAGCATCTCTGCCTTTTGAGGTCAAGAGGCTTGAATTTATTGGTGGACATGATTTAGATTTGCCGCTGATGAGAAGTATTTTTGAGCGGCCTATCGGGTCATAGTTTAGATTGAGAAAAAGTTTGATTTAATCTGTCAGTTATTTAATTTTCTTAAAAATTTATTTTAATTCTAACATGCTTACCCTATCTGAAAAAGAAGTAGAGAAAATAGCAGCACAGCTGCTTAAGGGAATGATTTGTTTTTATCAATTAGACAATAAAAAAATCTACCAACTTCCCGATGACGAAGATTATTTCAATTACGATTTGACTCCTGAAGAAGAGGATATCTTGGATGAGATTGAGGATAATCCGGAAAATTTTGCGGAATTCGTGAAAATGGAGCCAAACCAAGAACATCAGATGATGGAGAAGTTTGCGGATAGAATCGTAAAAGAAAGAAATTTCCAGGATGAATTGGTCAATGCTTTAGGCAAACCAAAAGCAGCTACAGCTTTTAAGTTTTTGATTGACAGCTCTGGCAAATACAATGAGCTTTGGAAAGAATACAGACTTCAGAATTATAAGGACTGGATCAAGGAATAAATGGATAGTTTCAATTATGCTGAGGATTAAAAAGCAAAAGAGCCAAATTTGGCTCTTTGCTTTTTATGATAGCTGTAGCATTTTTAATTTGTTTTGATCCACCTCCAAAGTGTTTTGTAATTTACTTTGCTGCCATGCATCAATATTCCAATCCGGTAAACTTTGCCGGCAACCCATGTACTGAAAAAGAATCCTAAAATCAGAAGAGACATTGATAATAGCAAATCAAAGGCAGGGACCCCATAGCTGACTCTTCCCATCATCGCTATCGGGGAAGTGAATGGGATGATAGAAAGCCAGAATGAAACATTGCTGTTGGGGTCATTTAAGACAAAGACAAACAAGCCAAGGTAGCCAATTAGCAAAGGAATTGTAATGGGAAGCATAAACTGCTGAGCTTCTGACGGGGCATCCACAGCCGCACCAACTGCCGCAAAAAAAGCTCCGTAAAGCAAGTATCCACCCAGAAAATAAAATATAAAGGTCATTGTCAATTGGATAAAATCTATCCCATTGATAACCTGAAGGATGTTTTGAAGGTTAGCCTGATTGTCCATCAATTCACCCATTTCGGGATTGGCAAGTTCCATAGCCTGTTGTTGTGGCATCTGCAGGCCAAAATAACCCATCACAATAGACGATATCCCTCCAATCAGTATGATCCATATCAAAAACTGTGTGAGCCCTACGGCCCCAATTCCGATGATTTTTCCCATCATCAGTTGAAAAGGTTTGATAGAAGAAACCAGGATTTCTATTATTCGGCTTGACTTTTCTTCGATAACGCCTTGCATGATCTGATTGCCATAGATAAAAATAAACATGTAAATCAATATTCCGGCAAGGAATCCGATCGCATAATTTACCGTAGCATCTGAGACTTTTTCTTCACCGCTATTGTCCAAAGTGATGGCCTGTATGGATACTTTGGTCCGATAGGCGTTTATGGCTTCGGGACTTATACCTGATTCAAAAAGGCGTTGCTCCTCAATCCTCCTTTTTATACTTGATTCAAGAAAAGAAATCAGACCCATGCTTGGGTTTTTTTCGCCAAAATACGTGATTCCTTTAGGATTGCTTAGATCGATTTTTGGGATATATAGGAACCCGAAACGCTCACCCTCATTGACCATTCTTTTGCCTTCTTCTGTATTTATTTTCGAAAAAGAGAAAGCGTATTGGTCTGAACTTTCAATAAAAAAGATATTGTTCTCGTCCACCACTTCGATGATTTGCAATGAAGGGTTTTCGGACTCACCAATGGAAATCCACAGGAAAATCCCCATAATGGAAGGGAATATCAGAGGAGTCAGTAAGGTTGCCAACAGAAATGATTTTTTCTGGACTCTCGAGAGATATTCTCTTTGAATAACCAACCATATTTTATTCATAAGAATGGTTTTTTATCTGTTGGATAAAGATTTCTTCCATACTTGGCAGGATTTCTTTGAAGCCCACCACTTCACCATATTGCATCAGCTGTGTTAAGGTGCTGTTTGGAGAATCTTCTCCAAGTGGTATTGAGAAGACTGAATTTCCATTTACTTTCCTGATATTCCATTCTTCAGGCAGTGGTCCGACCAACTCATTAAGAGTTACTTCATAGGTATTTGTCCTAAATTGCTGCTTGATATCAGACAATCGGCCCTCTAAAATTTTGTGCGAACGATGGATCATGGCAATCTGATCACATAGCAGCTCGACTGATTCCATCCTATGTGTGGATAACACGACGGTGATACCTTTTTCTCTCAGTTCAATGATTTCGTTTTTGATAATTTCCGCATTCATTGGATCAAAACCTGAGAAAGGTTCATCCAATATCAGCAATTCAGGTTCATGGATGATGGTGGAAATAAACTGTATTTTTTGGGCCATTCCTTTGGAAAGGTCATCTATTCTTTTGTCTTTCCAAGAACTGATATCCATTTTATTCAACCAATAATTAACCCTTTCTTTGGCTAAAGCTGCGGGCATGTCTTTGAGTCGTGCAAAATAAATCAGCTGGTCCCAGACTTTCATTTTTTTGTAAAGCCCTCTTTCCTCAGGCAAGTATCCTATTTGTGAGATATGCTTAGGTTGAAGAGATTCCCCATTAAAAATAACCTCACCTGAGTCTCCTTCAATGATTTGGTTGATAATCCTTATCAATGTGGTTTTGCCTGCTCCGTTTGGTCCTAGAAGTCCAAAAATCCCATTTTTTGGAATAGTCAAACTGATATTGCTCAGGGCTTTCTGGTTCCCGTAAGTTTTGGTCAGATTTCGGATTTCAAGGATTTCCAATGTTGATGGTAGTTTGCTAAAAATAGAATTTGGTTACTGCCTTGGTAATTATTTTATGGTAACTGAACCTACTGAGACATCAATGGTAAAGCTCATGAGATTTTCACTGTTTTCTCTGTAGGCTTTGCTCACATAAGTATTGTTGCCGAGGTCTTTTAGGTACTTTGGGATATAAGTCCTGCACATTGGAGTGGAGGTTATTTTAAGGATATAGGCGTTATTTTCACTAGGAAGTTGGAGATTTACTTTACCCACACCAACCATTGCTTTGATATTACAAGATTCGGACATTTTATCAGAAAAGGAGAGGTCTAGTGTCCCATAATTCGATTCGAAGATCATTTCTTTTGCATTAGTGAAATTGAGATTATCTGCTTCCAGATTTCCCATATTGATGGCGACGGATAATGTGTCCATTCTCACAGAATTGGCAAAATTCTTACTGTAATCCAACTTGATGTCTGCACTTGTGGATATTATCTGGCAGTTTGAAATCGGTAAGTGAGATAAGTCAAGTGAGGCGAAACCGATACCAAAATAAAAATGGAGATTGTAGAGATTGTGTGAATTCAGGCCTATGGTCCATTTGTGGTCAAAATCTTCATTGGAACTTGAAAACAGCTTGTAAGAAAGGCTTTTTCCGAGGTTTTCGGATTCGACATTTCTATGGGTGAGATAGGCAAAAAGAATCCTATCCTTGATCTCGTAAGAAAAAGAAGGAAGAATATTTACTTTATTGAGTTCTGAGTGGATATTCAAAGGTCCTTCTATCTGATCTCTCTTTATTTCAGAGACACCTTTATAAACATTGAAATCCAGGTGGACAAGATTGTAGCCGTTTTTCTCTTCGACTTTGAACTCCTTAGTAATTTGGGCATCGGACCAAGAAGTACTCCCTAGAACCAATCCAATTAGTAAGCAAAATTTGTTCAACATACGGTAAGGTTACGGCGATCGATTTAAAAGGTTATTAAAGGTATAAAAAAAGCCGGATTTTCATCCGGCTGCAAGTATTTTAGAAGAATTCTTTCATTTTATCAAAAAAGCTTTTTTCCGATTTTCCCGGATCAGGCTTAAAATTTTCAGAATTTTTTAGATTTTCCAAAATGTTGCGCTCGTCTTTGGAAAGTTGTTTTGGTGTCCAGACATTCACTTGAATCAATTGGTCTCCCCTGCTATATCCATTGATGTCTTTTATTCCCTTTCCTTTTAATCTCAACATCTTACCGCTTTGTGTTCCTGGGTCAAGTTTAATTTTGACTTTTCCTTCGATGGTCGGTACCTCAATTTGGGAACCGAGTGCGGCATCAATGAAACTCACATATAATTCAAAAATGACATCATTTCCATTTCTTTGAAGTACTTCATCTTCAATCTCCTCAATGACTATCAATAAATCTCCGGGAACGCCACCAGCTGTTTCATTGCCTTTTCCGGACATACTAAGTTGCATGCCGTCCGCCACACCTGCCGGAATATTGATGGATATGACTTCTTCTTTTAGAATAAGGCCTCTGATATCTGCTTCGGCTGGTTTTTTGTCTACGATCTGCCCATTTCCTCCACATACATGACAGGCGCTGGCTGAGACCATTTGGCCAAGCATGGTATTGACCACTTTTTTGATCTGGCCAGAACCCTGACAGGTTGAGCAGTTTTTAAAAGTAACTCCATCGGCCAATACATGGCGTTTTACTTTGATTTTCTTTTCTACACCGTTGGCAATCTCTTTCAGGTTCATTTTTAGTTTGACCCTGAGATTAGTACCTTTTTTCATCCTTCGACCTCCTCTGCCTCCTCCAAAAAAGGAGTCGAATCCACCTCCTCCGAATATATCTCCAAATTGGGAAAAGATATCTTCCATATTCATACCGCCGCCGCTGTACCCACCATTGCCACCCATTCCTTGATGGCCAAACTGGTCATACCTTTGCTTCTTTTCAGGATTGCTCAAAACCTCATAGGCTTCAGCAGCTTCTTTGAATTTATCCTCAGCTTGGGGATTGTCAGGATTCTTGTCAGGGTGATATTGAATCGCAAGCTTACGGTATGCTTTCTTGATTTCCTCGGGGGTGGCACTTTTAGTAACCCCTAATACTTCATAATAGTCTCTTTTTGCCATATTCTTTTCTTAAGCTCCTATTACCACTTTAGCAAACCTGATGACTTTGTCTCCAAGGGTATATCCATTTTCAATAACATCTATCACTTTACCTTTCATTTCTTCATTTGGAGAGGCTATTTGGGTAATTGCTTCTTGTGTTTCAGCATCAAATGGCTTTCCAGACAGGCTTTCCATAGGTTTGAGACCTTTTTGTTCTAATATTCTTAATAGTTTATGAAAAACAAGTTGGTTGCCATTTCTTACTTTGGAAGCATCTGTTTCATTCTGATGAGCTTTGAACGCACGTTCAAAATCATCTACCACCGGAAGTATTTCAGTCATTAAATCTTCAGAAGCGGTTTTGATCAAGTCTAATCGCTCTTTGGCTGTTCTTCTTCTATAATTTTCAAATTCAGAGTATAGCCTTAAGTATTTGTCTTTCAATTCAGCAACTTCTTTATTTAACTTCTCTTCTTGTGATGAATCAGATTTTGCTGAATATTCTCTTTGTTCTTCATTTACAACCTGGTCCTCATGCATTACCTGTTCATTGGTGGCAATTGGATCCTCATTGAATATTTGTTTTTCCTCCATCTTTTTTCTAGAATTTGACTTTTAATTTTCTATCAATTTGTTTGCCAAGGGCACAAAACTGACAACTTGGCATTTATTGGGTGTTGATAGCCTGCCAGAGCATATCCTTGAGTTTGTCAAGATTAAATCCTGAAACTGAGGAAATGAAAAGCGAGTCCAGGTCTTTTGGAACTTCTTTTTTCATTTGCTCCATCAATTCTTCATCCAGCATATCCGCCTTAGTAATCGCCAATAATCTTTTTTTATCCAGCAACTCCGGGTTATATTTTTGAAGTTCGCCAATAAGTATTTTGTATTGATCTTGGATATTGTCCGAATCGGCGGGAATCATAAATAATAAAATGGAATTCCTCTCAATATGCCTTAAAAACCTCAATCCAAGTCCTTTTCCTTCAGCCGCGCCTTCAATGATACCAGGAATATCAGCCATGACAAATGACTTTTCATTTCTGTAGGGTATTACACCGAGATTTGGAACAAGCGTGGTAAAGGGATAATCACCGATTTCGGGTCTTGCAGCTGAAATACTGGATAGAAGCGTTGATTTTCCTGCATTTGGAAAACCCACTAAACCTACGTCTGCCAATAACTTGAGCTCAAGTATGATCCATTCTTCAATTCCTTCTTCTCCAGGCTGTGCAAAATGCGGTGCCTGATTGGTAGCGGTTTTGAAATGGTCGTTTCCCAGACCCCCTCTTCCTCCTCTGGTCAGGATCACTTCCTGTCCTTCTTCTGTAATTTCAAACCTGGTTTCGAAAGTTTCAGCATCTTTGGCAATTGTCCCAAGCGGGACTTCAAGGATAACATCTTTTCCGTCTCTTCCTTTTCTTCTTCCTCCTTCACCTCCCTTTCCTTCTTCAGCGATTACATGTTTCTTATATTTCAAATGGAGCAATGTCCATACCTGAGTACTTCCTTTTAAAACAATATGGCCACCTCGTCCTCCATCACCCCCATCAGGACCACCTTTCGGTACATGCTTTTCCCTACGGAAATGTACCGAGCCTGCTCCTCCAGCACCTGATCTGGAGCAGAATTTTACGTAATCTATAAAGTTAGAATCTGCCACTTTTTATAAATGTTTAAAACAAAAATGGCTAAGCTTGAAGGCTTAGCCGGATAATCTTCCCTGCAAAGGTAAGAAATATTCAGTATTAGTACCGGTCAATGACTTTTGTAATGTCAGCAAAAATGTCTTCGATAGTACCTACACCATTTATTTTGGTGAATTTTCCTTTCTTTTCGTAATACTCGGCAACAGGAAGGGTTTCATCCAGATATACCCTGATTCTCGTTTCGATTTTGGCTTCGTCCTGGTCATCGGTCCTGCCTGAGGTTTTCCCCCTTTCCCTGATCCGTTCCTTCAAGATGTCTTCAGCCACATCTAAGGCAATCATACCTGAAATTTCAATATTATTCTTTTCCATCAATTTATCCAAAGCTTCAGCCTGTGCTACAGTTCTGGGAAATCCATCGAAGATAAAACCATTTGTTCCGGGAGTATGGGCGATTTTGTCATCAACCATCCCGATGACTACTTCATCAGGCACGAGTCTACCCTCATCCATATACTTTCGTGCAAGTTTTCCGAGTTCAGTTCCCTCACCAAGATGTTTTCTGAACAAATCTCCCGTGGATAAATGGGTCAGGTTATATTTTGAAATAATGTTTTCGCTTTGGGTTCCTTTGCCTGCCCCTGGAGGGCCAAATAGTACAATATTGAGCATATTCTGATTAAATTAATATTTTGGTATCTATTTCAATTGATAAAGTTCAGGGAGGTTTCGGCCCAATCCATCAAAGTCCAATCCATACCCCACCACAAACTTATTCGGGATTTCGAAACCAATATAATTTACATTTAGCTGATGTACCAATGCGTCAGGCTTTAATAAAAGACTGGCAATAGCAATTTTTTTTGGGTTTTCTCTTTGAACCATCTCCAAAAGATGCTTCATACTCAAACCTGTGTCAATGATATCTTCTACAATAATTACAGACCTTTTATTTAAATCAAAATCAAGACCAAGCAGGTTTTTGACAAATCCTGTTGAGTTTGTTCCTGAATAGGAAGAAACTTTTACGAAGCTAATTTCAACAGGTATGGAGATATTTTTGGCTAAATCAGAAAGAAATATAAATGAACCGTTGAGGACACCAATCAATATCGGGCAATCCTCTTTGAAATCCTTAGATATTTCAGCGCCAATTTCTGCAACCCGTTGTTGGATTGAATTGGCCGTAATATAAGGAACAAATACTTTGTCTTTAATTGATATCATAGGATCAAACAAAAATGCCCTTTATTCAAGGGCAGCGCAAATATAAAAAAAAAAGATTCCTCTCCATCTAAATAATTGCTAATCCTTACAATCGCTTCATTAAATACCTGTAAAGGTCAACCATAGATTGAAGATCTTTCAATGATACTTTTTCATTTGGTGTGTGGACATTATCTTCCGGGGGTCCGATAAAACACCAATCGATCGCATAAGGGGAAAATTGAATTTCCCGTCCATCACTGCCACCCATTCCCTCTACTTCTAGTTGATATGTAATACCGCTCTCTTCGGCTAGCTTCAGCACTTTTTCCAAAAACCTTTTCCTTGGTATAAACTTATCTCTTAATGAAATAGCGACTCCTTCATGGTGCTTCACCCCCTCAGTAGTCCAGGTGACATCAGAAATAAGAGCAAATTCAATTGGAGCCGTCTCTTGGATATATCGGAGTAAAAAAGGTACGCTTCCTCCTCCGTGTTCTTCATAAGTGGAGAAAACTATCCAACCATTCTCTAAATCCTCACATAATTTCAAGCAATTATATATGCCAAGACGATTGTCTAAATATGCTGCCTGGATAAATTCCTGATCAAGGATTATCGATTGTTCGAATGAAAGCAAAGTTCCCCTGTCTATTGCTCTGGGGAAATCGTGGAAAGCAAAATCGTCATGCAAAATAACTTTGCATGAAATGGGACCTAAGCTATCTTCACCTACCAATCTGGTTCCATTTTCAATTTCAGGGCCTCCTATTGGCAGAAGTTGGTTTTCATATCTTGTCGTGAAGCCAACCGTATCTATATGCGCAAAAACAGCACCCCTAGGATCTCCAAATTTAAGTAGCAAACAATCATGGAACTTGTCCCCATAAAAAATTTCTGGTTGAACCTTCCAAGCTGCTTTTCGTTTATCAATGTGGTTTAATAAAAACTCAGTCATTGGCTCTTCATTTCCAGATACGCTTTCTATCCTTAAAAGATCAAATAATAATTTTGTCATAGCATTATGTATTTCAAATCTATTAAAATCGTAAATTCATTAAAAATCAAAAAGAATTTTGGTATAGTTTTAAAATATTAATATACATTTGTGAATAGTTAAAAGTTTATAAATTTGCAGTCGAATCAATTAAACACCTAAAAATCTGAACAAAAAATTTTTTATTATGAAAAAAATATTACTATCTACAATTATCGCGGGCTGTTTAGCTTTAGGAGTTAACGCCCAAGACGACTTCAACAAGTGGTCTTTAGAACTCAATGGAGGTTTCAACAAACCGATGGCTCCTTTGTCTCCTGGATATTTCTCACCTACATTAAACCTTGGTCATGTGGACTTTGGTGTTAGGTACATGTTCAATGACAAATTTGGCGCAAAACTGGATTATGGATTGGGTTCATTCAGTGAATCCGGTAAAGACAATAATCCCGCATTCTCTACCAGTTATTACAGGTTAAACCTTCAGGGGATTGCCAATCTAGGTAGAATATTGAAATTTGAGTCCTTTACGAGAAGGATTAACTTATTGGGCCACCTTGGAGCAGGTATCGGTCAGGTTCAACATGATGGACCACCTATTACTTTTGATGATAATGTTTATAATATCATAACTGGTATTACAACTCAGGTAAAACTATCAGAAAAAATAGCTCTTACAGGAGATATTAGCACTATTCTAAATGGTAGACAGACTGTTACTTTCGACGGAAATACCAATATTGGCCCTTCTTTAGATAATGGGTTCTATGGTACTAACGGCACTTGGTGGACAGGAACTCTTGGTTTGACTTTCTACCTAGGAAAAGGTTCAACTCATGCTGACTGGTATGTGGAAGCTGACAAATATGCCACTAAAGCTGAATTGGCTCAACAAATTGGTGAGATCAAGGATATGTTGAAAGATTCTGACGGTGATGGTATTCCCGATTATCTTGACAAAGAACCAAACACGCCATCTGGTGCGAGAGTAGATTCTAACGGTAGAACAATTGATTCTGATGGCGATGGTATTCCTGATCATTTGGATAAATGTCCTTTTGCTCCAGGTCCTGCTTCTAACAACGGATGTCCTATTGAGCAAGTAAAAGAGGAAATTGATTTCTTCAAAAGAGCCATCAATGAGAATTATGTAAACGTTTATTATGCATTTGATTCTGCAAAACCACTTGGTTTCTCAGCTTCAGCTGTAAATTATGTTTCTAATTTCTTAAAGAGAAATCCTGGAGTGAAACTTGAAGTTAAAGGTTTTGCTGACGAATTAGGTCCTGAAGATTACAACATGAAGTTGTCTGAAAGAAGAGCTAAAAATGTATATGATCTTTTGATCGCTGCAGGTATTGATGGTTCAAGACTTTCTTACAAGGGTTACGGAGAAGATACAAGTGTAGACAAAAATTCTGCTGATGCAAGACAATTGTCAAGAAGAGCTAGTTTTGAAGTGAAGTAATCACAATCTTAAATATTCAAAGCCCGATTCTTAGAATCGGGCTTTTTTTTTGCCTTTGTCAAAGTAAATACCCGATATTTGACAAATTCCAAAATTTATTGATTTAGCATGTTTATTTTAGACCATACAAACAGCATTGCAAATAATTTTCTTGCTGAACTGAGAGATATAGCAATTCAAAATGATCGATTAAAATTCCGTAATAACCTCGAAAGATTGGGTGAGATTATGGCATATGAGGTTTCAAAATCTTTTGAATATGATTTTGCAGCTGTGAGTACACCCCTTGGAATAAAGGAATCAAAATTGATTTTGGAGCAACCTATTTTGATTTCCGTACTAAGGGCTGCACTTCCATTTTATCAAGGTTTTTTGAATTATTTTGATCTGGCGGATAGTGGGTTTATTGGTGCTTACAGAAAGGAATATGAAAATCAAAAAGAAGGAATCGAAATAGAATATCAGTATCAAGCTACTCCTGATATAAATGACAGAAACCTGATTTTGATTGATCCAATGTTGGCGACAGGAAAATCTATTTTGAAAACTGTTGATAATCTACTCCTGATAGGAAAGCCAAAAACCATCCATATTGTAAGTGTTATTGCCGCTCCAGAAGGAATTAAGTTAATTTATGATAATTTGAATACACCTTTTCATTTATGGGTTTGCTCTGTCGACGAATGTTTAAACGGACAGTCATACATAGTTCCGGGTCTTGGAGATGCTGGAGATCTTTGTTTTGGAAATAAAATTCCATAATTGAACCAATTATTTTATTGACAATTCCCATTTTTGGGATATAGTTTGGTGGGTTTTATATTCCTACTTTTCCAAATCTTGTCCATATTTGTTTCTATGCTTAGCCAGAATTCGTTAGAATTTTATTTTCAAATGATTTTAAAAAGACAATATAAATAAGCTTTGATGTTTAATTGAGACTTTCCAATTGAAGAGAGTCACGCATTTCAGAGACAGGTTTATATTTTTGATTCTCCATATTTTTTACTGCCGTTTCTAAGACCATTTTCAAAATATTTTATATCCTGAAATTTTTGACTATTTGATTTCTCAAAATCTTAATTGGAATTCTTTTCTTTTTCTAATAGTGGGTATTTTAGGCTTCTTTATTGTGTAAATTTGCTTCGAGAAATTGTAATTAACTTATATTTTTAATGTTTTATGACAGGTTATATTTGGAAGATTCTAGGAATTTATTTTGCCTGTCTTTTTAAATTTATCTCCGGCCCTGTCTTGGGCGCAGCTGCTGGGTTTTCCTTATTTGAGATCGTACTTGTTTCGGTGGGAGGGATGATGACCACAGTGATCTCCCTGACGTATGTAGGTGATTGGTTTAAATCTTATTGGGATCTAAAAATTTCGCCCAACAGAAAAAGGTTTTCCCCAAGATCCAGAAAAATAGTGAGAGTTTGGAGAAAATTTGGTCCTATAGGCGTTGCGGTTTTTACGCCTTTGTTTCTAACTCCAATTGGAGGCACTATAGTAATGAATGCTTTTAATGTAGATAAAAAGAAAATAATTCTTTACATGTTTGGCAGTGCACTTTTTTGGTCCATTGTCCTAGGAGGGTCTATCAATTGGATTCTAAGTATTCCATTTTTCGATTCATTACTCCGGTAAATGTTCATCCGGTAGGATTTCTATGTCCTGAATCAAAACTCTTTTGGAAATTTCCTGCCCTGTCAAAGTAGCCGCCAATCCTCCCATTGCTGTTTCTTTGTATCTGCTTTCCATGCTTGATCCAATTTCTCCCATGGCTTCGATACATTCGTCTACCGGGATAACGGAACTGACTGCTGCAATGGATATCTGGGCTGAGCTAAATGCGATGGCTGAAGCACTTGCATTTCTTACTACACAAGGGACTTCCACCAATCCTGCAACAGGATCGCAAACCAACCCAAGCATACACTGTATTGTGATAGCTACAGCGTTGAAAACCTGATCAATTGAACCACCCAAACAATACACAATTGCGCCTGAAGCCATCGCAGCCGCAGAGCCTGTTTCAGCCTGACAACCTCCAACTGCACCTGCCAAGCTTGCTTTCTGCTCGATAATCAACGCAATTCCTGCACCGACCAATAATCCCTCGATTATCTTTGAATCAGGCAATGCATGTATTTCCTGTAATGTGTATAAAGTTCCCGGTAAAATTCCTGAAGCACCGGCAGTAGGTGCTGCCACCACCCTTCCCATGCAAGAATTCACTTCTTTAGCTGCTAAAGCTCTGGAAATCAGCTTTTGGAAATCAACAGACAAAACAGCCAAAGGGTGGTTATAGACTTTTTTTGCACCATTATTGATCATCCCCGATCTTGAAGTCATATCTGCTTTTAAACCAGTATCAACGGCTTCTTTCATGACGTTATAAGCCTTTTGTAACCCCATCAAAATTTCTTTTTCAATACCGTTTTTTTGAGAAATTTCATAGTCAATTACAGCTTGGTGTAAGCTAATTTGATTTTTTTCACAATGAGATTTCCATCCTACAAAACTATCAAACAGGAAAGGCATAAAATATTTGGGTTATAGTATGGACAAATTTGAACAAACTATCCTATAAAACAAAAGCCTCCAATATTTACATTTGGAGGCCTTTGAG
>NZ_CDSBKL010000037.1:0-18584 GCF_977115555.1 Aquiflexum sp. | reverse complement strand
TTGTGGATGCCCAATTCCTTCATTTTATCAGCAGTGACTTTCCCGATTCCAAAAAACCGCTCTATCGGCAACTTCTCCAAAAAAGCTTCTGCATCTTTGGGTAGGATGACTGCTTGACCGTTAGGTTTGTTGATGTCTGAGGCAGTTTTAGCCAAAAACTTGTTGTAGGAAATTCCCGCCGAGGCATTCAATCCCACTTCTTCCTTGATGCGTTGGCGGATTTCAAGTGCGATTCTCGTCGCAGAGGGATTGTTTACTTTGTTTTCTGTCACATCCAAAAAAGCTTCATCCAATGAAAGCGGTTCAACCAAGTCGGTATAGGAATAAAAAATCTCCCTGATCTGATTTGAAATCTCTTTGTACCGGTCAAATCTCGGGGGAACAAAAATAAGCTGAGGGCATTTCAATGCGGCTATTTTGCCGGACATAGCCGATCGAACCCCAAATTTCCGTGCTTCGTAAGAGGCCGCTGCCACCACTCCCCTTTCTCTGTTGCCACCTACCGCAAGGGGTTTTCCTCTAAGGTCAGGATTGTCCATCTGCTCCACGGATGCATAGAAAGCATCCATATCCACATGTATGATTTTCCTGATATTTTCCATGAGCTATTTTCCTTCCAAAACCTCCATGATTGCCGAAGCCTTGAGCAGACACTCTTCGTATTCGTATCCCGCATCAGCATCGTAAGTGATGGCAGAACCCACGGCAAAGTATCCTTTACCTGCTTTTTTATCAAATATTACGCTTCGGATGATCACATTGAAATCAAAATTTCCATCTGCTTGAATACGTCCCAAAGTTCCCGAAAACCATCCCCTTTTGAAATTTTCATACCGCTCTATCAATTCCATGCATTTGATTTTGGGTGCGCCTGTCATACTTCCCATTGGAAATGTGGCATGGAATATTTCTTTCAGTCCAACATCATTTTTGAAGGTGGAAGTCACTGTTGAGATCATCTGATGGACTTTTGCAAATGGATAAACGCCAAAAAGTTCTTCTACATCTACAGAGCCGGTTTCGGAGATTTTGGACAGGTCATTACGCATCAGGTCCACGATCATGAGGTTTTCTGCCCGCTCCTTTTCCGAGTAGAGCAATTGGTTTTTCAATATTGCATCTTCGTTTTCATCTTGGCCTCTTTTTATTGTCCCTTTGATGGGTTGGGCGATGAGTTGATTGTTCTCTTTTTTGAGGAACCTTTCGGGAGACGCACCGATGAGGAACAAATTGTCAGCTTTGAACAAGGAAGAAAAAGGCATCGGAGACTTTTCCATCAAATCTCTGAAACCAAGAAGTGGATCCCAATTATGACTTTCAAAAGTAAATGCCATGCAATAATTCAATTCATACATATCGCCTTCCTCGATGTGATTTTGGATGGCTTTGATGGCAGAAAAATAGTCAGATTTAGCAGTCAAAGAACTTACTATAACCTTGGGATTGGATGAAATTGGGTGCAATAAGCCTATAATTTCTTCTCCAATTTTTTTTCCCTCAGGATGAAAAACAGTAAAGGTATTTCGGCTGAGTTCTATCTTTATTTCGGGAATAAAAAACAAAGATTCGGGGCAATCAATCAACGAAGGATTATTGCTCGATAGCCTTTCCACCCTATTTTTGTACTCATAGCTTACGATTCCCACCAATTCTACTTTGCCATAAAATTGGGCCGCTTCTTCCAAACTTAGGGTATGATTTCCACCAAAGATGACATTTGGAAAGCCTCCATGTGGATAGGTAATCTCATTGTCCTGGAAAAACGAAAAGTAAGGGTATCTGTCATCAAACCAACGGAGCAAGTGGCTTTTCCAATCAGGATGCTCGGGAATCGGGAAAATAAAGTTTGCAGACATGATACAAAAGTAAAGGAATGGCGCAAAAAAAAAGAGGAAACCTTGCGGCTTCCTCTTTCGGATATATATACTGAGTTGGATTAGTTTGCTTTGATATCAAAACCTACAGAAACTGTATTGTAGATGAATTGGTCTTTTGCTTTGTCAACAGCAGTACTTTCGTCTCCATAAGCCAAGCCCCACGCAGTCCTGTCAATATTGAAACCTGCAGTTGCTGTTACAGCTCCGTCAACAATAGCAACAGAAGCAGGAAACTTAATGTTTTTAGTTGTTCCTCTCATTGTAAGGTTTCCTGAAATCCAATGTGTTGGATTTGCCGGCGCAACCTCAGAATCTTTCTTTGGCGTATTTTCAGAAGCAAATTCTTCTTTATCAGCAATGGCACCTGCAGCATAAGGCTCTACTGAAGTCAATTCGAAGGTTGCCTGTGGATGATTGGCAGCATCAAAGAAGTCTGGAGACTGAAGGTGACCCCAAAGTTTTCCATAAAATTCATTTGATTCTTCCATGTCTTGGATTTTCAAGCTTGTAATGTCAAATACAAACTTTGCGCCTGTAAGTTCTTCGCCTTGTATAGTTAATTCTCCTGTTGTCACAGGAATATAGCCAAAATGCTGTCCTGTCGGCTTGTAACCTCTCCAATTGATTTGGCTTGTACTTGGATCGATAGCTAGAGTCTTTCCTGAAGCTTCGGCTACTTCTGCAGCGTCAGATGTTTCTACGGTGTCTGTTGGTTTGCCACAAGCTGCGACAATAAAAAGAAGGGCAATTACCAAACCTGTTTTTTGTAATAATTTCATAATGTGGATTCTATTTTATTTTTGTTTAAATTTTAATGTATATACATACATGTATATACAGACAAAACTATTTATGAGAAAAAAAGTTCACATGATTTAAAAAAAAATAAATTTGACCTTCAGGTATTTGTAGATAATCAGTGTGAAAACCGATAAAGATGGCGTTAATTAAAAGTGTAAGGGGTTTTGCCCCGAGTTTTGGTGAAAATTGCTGGCTGGCAGAAAACGCCACAGTGGTCGGAGATGTCATCATGGGTAAAAATTGTACGGTTTGGTTCAATGCAGTGGTACGGGGTGATGTGCACCACATCCGAATCGGCAACGACACCAATATTCAGGATGGAGCTGTTATTCATTGTACTTATCAAAAATCGGGTACTGTGATCGGCAACAAGGTTTCTATTGCCCACAATGCTGTCGTACATGGCTGTACGATCCATGACAATGTACTGGTGGGAATGGGAGCCATCATCATGGACAACGCTGTAGTTCACTCTGGAGCGGTGATCGCTGCAGGCGCGGTTGTTTTAGCGGGGACAATAGTCGAAGCAAATTCTATCTATGCAGGCATGCCTGCCAAAAAGGTGAAAGATACCGGTCCTGAAATGCTTGAAGTCATTGAGCGCACAGCACGCAATTATCCGATGTATGCTGAATGGTTCAAAGAAGACGAAAAAAAATGAGGGAATTCCTGATTCGTTATAGTACTAACAAAAACATCTCTATACTTTTTGTCCTGTTCCTGATTTTTAATCTTTGGATCTTGCCAAGGATGATGCCTGCCGAACCCCTTGATTTAGAGATATATTATAATGCTGAAGAAGCCTTTGATAAAGTACACGGATTTTCAAAGGAGATCCGGGAAAGCTACAAGATGGTTTTGATATTTTGGGACATGCTATATCCATTGGTTTACAGCAACCTTTTTTCCTTTGTCATTTTCAGACTTTGGCAAAACGAAAAACTATCCCTTTTGCCCTTTTTCATTTTGTTTTTCGATATCACCGAAAACATTTGCATATTTAAAATCCTGGTTCAATACCCCGAAAAAACCATCTTTTGGGGATCAATGGCAGGGATTTCTACTGCCATAAAATGGTTGTTTTCACTCTTCACCATCCTTATTGTAATGACAGGTTTTATAAAAAAATTATTTTTAAAAAAAAGACAATAAATAATCAGATTTAAAAAGTCGGAATCCTGCCTGGACAACTTCTGTTGATTCATATCTAATTGGGCTAAATACAACAAAAAAACAATCTGGGTCATCATTTTCTAAAACGTCTTGTTTTTCAAGCTCCAACTTTTCTATTCACATCAGTAGGTAAAATTTCAAACCCGGCCATTAAAACATTTATTTGATTCAGTGTCCGAAAACTTTGGCCATTTTTTTTTGTGATTCCCCAAAAGCGGACTATTTTTATTCAGATTAGAAAATTTTGTTATGAAAGAGGAATATTTTAAGTGGTACTCTCCCCATTTGCATAGAGATGTGCAAATGCTTGCTTTTGGCCATGCAGGTTATCCTGTTGTATTGTACCCGACTTCTATGGGTTCATTCCATGAAAACAGAGACATGGGATTGATAGGTGCGGCAGAATGGTTTATTAAACAAGGATTGGTACAGATTTTCTGTCCCGAGAGCAATGACAGGGACAGTTTTTACAACAAGCAAATCCATCCCCATCAGCGTATTCAAAACCACATTGCCTATGATCATATGATCCGTCATGAAATCGTAGAAAAAATAAGGTTCAATACCGCTGTTGGAAAGGTAGTGATGGCCGGATGTAGCTTTGGCGGATATCATGCCGCTAATTTTGCATTCCGTTATCCGGGGTTTGTCAGCCATATGTTTTCGATGTCAGGTGCCTTTGAGATCCGCAATTTTATGGATGGTTATAACCACCCGGATATATTTTACAATTCTCCACTTGAGTTTTTGCCTGGCAACAATGACGGTGATTTATGGAAAATGGACATCGTGCTCGGTACCTCCAATTGGGACATCTGTTTTGATGCCAATATCAAGCTAAGCAATGTATTGGAAGGAAAAGGAATCCGGCATTGGCTTGATGCCCGCAAGGACAAGCACCATGATTGGCCAATCTGGAAGGAAATGTTCCCCCATTATTTATCTAGAATCAAATTCAATTAATCAAATACCAACCATTTATGAAAAAGATAGGAATTCTGTTTGGCATGGAAGACACTTTTCCCCATGCATTTGTCGAAAGAGTCAACGAAAAAAAGGAAAAAGGAATTATTGCAGAACCTGTTTTGATAGATAAGGTAGTCCAAAACCAGCTTTCTGAATATGCGGTCATCATAGACAGGATATCCCAGGATGTTCCGTTTTACAGGGCGTATCTCAAAAATGCTGCCCTTGCAGGAACTGCAGTGATCAACAATCCATTTTGGTGGAGTGCAGATGATAAGTTTTTTAACAATGCCCTCGCGGACCAATTAGGTGTGCCCCTTCCCAATACAGTCATTTTACCTTCTGCGGAGCATCCCACGGATACCACATCCAAGTCATTCAGAAACCTGAAAATGCCCTTGGATTGGCAGGGTATTTTTGATTATATCGGATTTCCGGCATACATGAAACCGTATGCAGGCGGAGGTTGGAAAAACGTGTACCGACTTGAAAACAAAGAAGAATTCTTCCAAAAACACCAAGAAACAGGACAATTGGTCATGCTGCTTCAGGAAGAAATTGTTTTCCAGGAGTATTTCAGGGTGTATTGCCTGGGAGGAAAAGCGGTCCGGATCATGCAATATGAACCTCGTAATCCACATCATCTCCGCTATGTGGTAGATGGTCCTCCCGCTTCCAAAAAACTACTCGCCACAGTAAAAGATTATACCATCCGACTTTGTCATGGTCTTGGCTATGATTTCAATACGGTCGAATTTGCAGTAAGGGATGGGGTGCCTTATGCCATCGATTTTGGAAATCCAGCTCCTGATGCAGACATCAATTCCGTCGGCCAGGCCAATTTTGATTGGGTGGTAGAGGAAGCAGCAAAAATGGCAATTGCCTATGCAAAGGCACATAAACCCAATCAGATCAACCTCAGTTGGGGAACTTTTATGAAAGAAGCAGTAAGCTCCTCAAAAAGATTCTGATATATGAGAAAGTTACCCGTATTTACTTTAGGTGTTGAAGAGGAATACCAAATCATCGATCCAAACACCAGAGACCTGAGGTCTCATATGTCCAAAATTGTAGATGGCGCCAAAATTATTCTCAAGGAGCAGGTGAAGGCAGAAATGCATCAATCTGTGGTGGAAGTTGGAACCAACATTTGCCAAAGCATTTCCGATGCCCGCACCGAGGTGTCCTACCTGAGAAGAAAAATAGTGGATCTTGCTGCAGAGCAAAATCTTGTGGTAGGAGCATCAGGAACGCATCCATTTTCAAAATGGCAGGAGCAGCCCATCACCGATGACCCACGGTACCACATGATCGTCAAGGAGCTTCAGGATACAGCAAGGTCAAATTTGATTTTTGGCTTGCATGTCCATGTGGGTATTGAAAACAGGGAATTGGCACTTCAAATCATGAATCAAGCCTGCTATTTCCTCCCTCATATTTATGCCCTTTCAACCAACTCCCCTTTTTGGGAAGGTAGAAATACCGGTTTCAAAGCTTTCAGGGCACACGTATTTGCGAAATTCCCCAGAACAGGTCTACCAGAATATTTTGATTCAGTACAATCCTATGATAATTTCCTAGAGACTTTGGTCAAAACGAACTGTATTGACAACCCAAAAAAAATATGGTGGGATCTGAGGATGCATCCTTTCTTCAGCACTATCGAATTCAGAATTTGTGACATGTGTCTGACGGTGGACGAAACGATCTGTATCACAGCACTCATCCAAGCAGTAGTCGCCAAACTCTACAAAATGAGTATGATGAATACCAGCTTCAATATTTACAGGATTGCCCTGATCCGTGAAAACAAATTCAGAGCGGCAAGGTATGGGACAGATGGGCTGATGATTGATTTTGGTCAGAAAAAAGAAGTGGCATATAAGGAACTGATGATAGAGTTGCTTGATTTTATCGACGATGTGGTAGATGAATTGGACAGCAGGCAGGAAATCAATTATGTCCATGAGATCCTCAAAAACGGCACAGGTGCAGACAAGCAACTTGCTGTATTTGAAGAAAATGACCATGATTTGTCCAAAGTCGTGGACTTTATCGTGGGAGAATTCACAAAAGGAATCTGATGAGTATGGGATTTTGGATGGGGTATGGGAAATAATTTATCCCAACTCCACATCCAAAATTCCTTAACTTTCCGCTTTAAAAACCAAAATACCGCCATGCAAGAAAAAATCAAAGTTGCTGTTTTGGATATGTACAATGGCAAAGCCAATCAGGGCATGCGTTGTATTCATGACATTGTCGGAAGATTTGCCAACGAACTAAGTCTGGAGGTTTTTGATGTAAGGCAGAATGCAGAAGTTCCTAATTTAGAGGACTTTAACCTCTATATCTCTTCCGGTGGACCGGGAAATCCCTTGGAAGGTGATGGGATTTGGGACACCAAGTACTACCAGTTGATCGACGACATCTGGATGTGGAACAAGACCAACGAAAGAAAGAAATATATCCTTTTCATCTGTCATTCCTATCAAATGGCGGTGCAGCATTTTGGACTTGCAGAAGTGACACGAAGGAAATCCACTTCTTTTGGAGTTATGACCATCCACAAAACTGAAGCGGGGATGACCGATCCTGTTTTTGATGGATTGGACAATCCTTTTTGGGCAATTGACTCCAGAGATTATCAAGTCGTGCAACCCAGCTTAAAAAAATTCAAGGAACAGGGGGCTGAAATCATTGCTTTGGAAAAAATCCGTAACCATGTCGAGTATGAAAGAGCCATCATGGCCATCAGGTTTTCGCAGGAAATGGTAGGAACACAATTCCATCCAGAAGCCGATCCCGTTGGTTTTTTAAGCCACCTCAAAAAGCATGAAGTAAGGGATGAAATCATAGCCCTGAGAGGAAAGGCAAGGTACCTAGCGATGCTTGAACATATTGTCGAAGAGCATACTATCTACAAAACCAACGAAACATTGATCCCCAATTTTCTAAGCCAATCTATCAGCCACATAAGGGAACAACAAGCAATATTATTTTAATCACTGACTTATGATTCAAACGCACCGGGAGTTTTTCAACCAAAACTTCAATGTGGAAAAATACCAGGCTTTTTTAAAAGACCTTGCCTCAGATTTTGATTATTTGCCAACATTCAGGGTGGCAGAAACACCTTTCTTTATTCCAACCGAATTGAAAAACCAGCTTACCGAAGGCTGTCAGCATGTCATCGATTTTATCAAAAGAGAGGACTTCAATACCCTCACAGAAAAATCGCTCAATGTAAATTTCAACGTACCGAATCAAGACCATCACACCCAATTCCTTGCCATAGACTTTGGAATCTGCGAAGAGGAAGGTAAGATCATACCGAAACTGATTGAAGTACAAGGATTTCCATCCGTATTTAATTTTCAGTACAATCTTTTTGAGAAAATAAAAAAGGCCTATCCTTATCTCTCCCATTTCACTCCTTATCTGAGTGTTTTGAACCAAGATGGATATTTGGATATTTTAAAAAAAACGGTCCTCAACGGGTATAATCCTGAAGAAGTCGTCCTTCTGGAAATCGAACCTGAAAAGCAAAATACCAAAATTGATTTTTACTATTGCCAAAGGGATTTGGGCGTTCCATTTATCTGCGTCACCGATGTCATCAAAAGAGGAAAACAACTTTTCTATACCAATAAAGAAGGAAAAGAAATACATATCAAAAGAATCTATAACAGGGTGATTTTCGATGAACTTGATGCGAGAAAAGACCTCCACTTGCAATTCTCCTTTTTGGAAGAATTGGATGTAGAATGGGCTGGCCATCCAAATTGGTTTTATAGGATCAGTAAGTTTATTCTTCCTTATTTGAAAGGCCCCTATTTCATTGAAACAACTTTATTGAGTGAAATGGAGGAAATCCCTGAAGATCTGGAAAACTACGTCTTGAAGCCTTTATTTTCCTTTTCAGGAAGTGGTGTGATATTTCATGTCACAAAATCAGATGTAGAAGCAGTGAAAGATAAAGACCTCTACATTCTACAGAAAAAAGCCAAGTATGTTCCTGTCCTTCAGGCACCCGAAGGTAAAGTGAAAGCTGAAGTCAGGATGTTGGCGGTTTGGCCGGAAAAAGATGAAAACCCAACCCTTATAGGAAACCTTGTCCGCCTTAGCCGCGGAGAAATGATCGGCGTCAAATTCAACAAAGACAAAGATTGGGTTGGAGGTACGGTTGGTTTGTTTGAAAAATAAACCCTATAAATCGCCTAGCAAAGTCTCTAAAGTGACGATCTCATAACCTTTTCTTTGCAATTCTTTGATCAAATCCGGAAGGAGTTTATAAAACTTATCAGCTCGCTTTTCCCCTACCCCAACATGGAAAAGCAAAATTATTCCATTCAATCCATTGGGGTCCTTGTATTCATACTGCCAGATAGTTTGCATAATTTCTTCCGAACTGATATAATTCTCCATTTCTGGATCCGTGTAGTCCGCATTTGTTCTGGGGCCTGAAGTAAAATTTATAAGCTGAAAACCCAATTTCCTGGTCCATTCACTTATGTTTTTATTGTACCATTCATAAGGAGGCAAAAAGTAAGGGGTGTTTTCCTGTTCTACACCAAACCGCTTCATTTCAGAATAATTGTCCAAAAGGTCTTTGGAAAATGTGTACCTGTCGATCAATAACTGAGTTCGGTCATCCCAGGAACAATATAGCAGATGCTTGTCCGAATGGGCACCAAGGTAATGACCCTGATTTTTGATGGCTATTATCAGGGGTTCAAATTCATGATTTCGGTAAAAATCCCCTGTGAAAAAAAACGAGGCCTTCACTTTGTTTTTCTCCAGAGTTTTTAAAATATCCCAACCTCCTTCTGCATATTCATGCCCGGTCAAAACCAGGGAAAGTTGTTTTTTCGAGGTATCACCTCTGACAATCCCGTCGAAAACAAACTGGTTTTGAGAAAATACTACTTGAGAAAAAGAGAGAAAAAAAGCCAAAAACAGGCTTGAAATGAAAGGTTGAGATTTCATAAGGAATGGAGATAGATAATTACTTAGGGCAAAATCCACAATTTAATCGCTAACATTTAAAAAAGGTTAGCCTTTCAAGGATGGATAAATTTACTTAAAATATTGTATGTACTGGTTTAACGCATTTCGATTGGGGTAAAAAAAAAGCGTATAGATAACGGGATTGATTTTGGGTGAAACTTATTTACCTGCGAGATTTTGCACAATATTCCAATAAAATAACTCAAATCAAAATAAACAGATACCGCCTGATTAAAATCACTTTATTTTTACAATCTTTTTGATAGTTTCAGGTCTTCAAATCTTTTGAACATATATTTATCGCCATCACAATTTCGACCAATGATAATAGGGATTTTAAAAGAACCCCAAGACGAGTCAAGGGTAGCACTTTTGCCGGAAGCGGTAAAAACGCTCATCAGCTGGAAAGTCTCGGTTTGGGTAGAAAAACATGCAGGTACCAGAGCCTATGCATCCGATAAGCTCTATGAGGAGTCTGGAGCAGAAATCCACAGCAGACAGGACATTCTAAAGCAAACAGATTTGGTACTCGGTATACAGCCTATTTCTGAGGAGGAAATTGCTGTCTTAAAACCTGAAACAGTTCTGATGGGCCAATTGGGGGCGCTGTTTAATCCTGAGCTTACCAAATACCTGATTCAAAACAAAAAAACTGCATTTAGCATGGAGTTGGTACCAAGGACCACGAGGGCACAGTCTATGGACGTGCTATCTTCCATGGCTACCGTCACCGGTTACAAAGCTGTGCTAATGGCTGCCAATCTCCTTCCCAGATTCTTTCCGATGTTCATGACTGCTGCAGGTAGCATCACCCCTGCTAGAGTGTTGATTTTAGGAGCAGGGGTTGCAGGATTACAGGCCATTGCCACATCCAGAAGATTGGGAGCCTCCGTCTTTGCATTTGATGTCCGGCAGGCCGCCAAAGAGGAAGTACTTTCCTTGGGAGCAAAATTTGTCGATGTCGAAGGCGCCAAAGAGGACAAAGGTGCGGGAGGCTATGCAGTGGAACAATCTGCCGAATACCTCCAGAAACAAAAAGACACTATCCATGAACATGCCACAAAGGCTGACATCATCATTACCACTGCTCAGATTCCAGGACGAAAAGCCCCACAATTGGTCGAGGAAAGGACAGTAAGGGCCATGAAGCCAGGTTCGGTAATTATTGATCTTGCCGCCTCTTCAGGAGGAAACTGTGCGTTGTCACAACCTGACCAAACCGTAGAAGTAAACGGTGTCCGGATCGTAGGAGTCGGCAACCTTGCCTCCAGCATGCCTCAGGACGCCAGCAAAATGTATGGTAAAAATTACCTTAATTTCCTCAAACTGATCATCAAAGACGGAAACCTTAACCTGAATTTTGAGGATGACATTGTCACCGGAACATGCGTTTGCCATGCCGGTAATCCGATAAGTCCAAGAATCATTCAAATGCAAAGCAACTGACCATGGAACAAGTTTTAAGTTATATAGGTGAAAACATGGAAATGGTATATTTCCTGTTATTGGCCATCCTTTTGGGAGTGGAAGTGATTTCCAATGTACCCGCCATACTTCATACCCCGCTGATGTCCGGCGCCAATGCGATCCACGGCGTGGTGGTAGTCGGTGCCATTATCGTGATGCTTCAGGCTTCCCCTGACAATTACCTTGCTTTGTCAGTAGGCTTTCTTGCCGTTTTGGTGGGGACATTGAATGTCATCGGAGGATTTGTGGTGACTGACAGAATGTTGGAGATGTTTAAGAAAAAACCTAAGAAATCATGAGCCTGAACATATTGGAAATCAGTTATCTCATTGCATCCCTGACTTTCATTTTGGGATTGAAAATGCTCAGCAATCCTGATTCTGCCCGCAAGGGGAACCTGATAGCCGCGGCAGGCATGTTGATCGCCATCATTGCGACCATCACTTTGTATCAGGATTTTGATTCAGGAAAGTTGGTCAATTATGGTTTGATCTTTTTGGGATTGATCATCGGTACTGTTATCGGTACCATTATGGCCAAAAAGGTTCAGATGACTTCAATGCCCCAGATGGTGTCTTTCTTCAATGGAATGGGTGGTGCCTGTGCGGCATTGATCGCCATCATTGAATTTCAGCATCACCAACACAGTACTGTGACCGGTTTTGATGGAGAACTTTTAGTAATGCTGCTAGGCTTGCTGATCGGTTCTGTCTCTTTCTCAGGTTCCATCATTGCCTATGGCAAACTGGAAGGAAAAATCCAGGATAAGGTATTGCCGATGAACCAAGTCATCAACATGGTCATGTTGGGTGCAATCGTGGTTCTGATTGTTTATCAAATGATCAATGGCTCTAACCCGCTCCTTTTCTATGTTCTTCTTGGGATTGCATTGGTTTACGGGGTGCTGTTTGTGATGCCGATCGGCGGTGCAGACATGCCGGTAGTGATCTCTTTGCTCAACTCCTTTACGGGTATGGCAGCGGCTTTTGGAGGATTTCTCTATGGAAACAAAGCCATGCTGACAGGCGGTATTCTTGTAGGTTCAGCAGGTACCATTCTGACGATCCTTATGTGTAAGGCCATGAACAGATCCTTGACCAATGTTTTGCTCGGTGCATTTGGAGGCGCAGCCGCGAGCGGTGCAAAATCCGCAAGTGGTGACCAAACCGTCAGAGAAATCAATATTTCAGATACAGCAGTTTTACTTTCCTATTCACAAAGTGTAGTGATCGTTCCAGGCTATGGGTTGGCGGTAGCACAGGCGCAGCACATTTGCCATGAGCTTGAGAAACTCCTTGAAGAAAAAGGGGTGGAAGTCAATTATGCCATCCACCCGGTAGCAGGCCGGATGCCGGGCCACATGAATGTCCTGTTGGCCGAGGCCGATGTGCCTTATGAAAGACTACATGAAATGGATGAGATCAATTCTAAGTTTGCCAATACGGATGTCGTGGTCGTCATCGGTGCCAATGACGTGGTCAACCCGGCAGCGAAAAATGATCCTTCCTCACCGATTTATGGCATGCCGATCCTAGAAGTCGATCAGGCCAAAAATGTCATCATCCTAAAAAGAGGCATGGCTGCAGGCTATGCAGGTATTGAAAATGAACTCTTCTTCTATCCAAAAACCCGAATGCTTTTTGGAGATGCCAAAGCCACTTTGCAAAAGCTGACAGCTGAGGTGAAGGAAGTATAAAGTCATTCCAATCGGACTAAATCAAAAAAAGCCTATGCTACCTTGCATGGGCTTTTTGATTCTCGGTTAATCAGACATGCCAATCATGATGGCTAAATTCCAGTCCGCAGACCTTGTTTTTCATAGATCGGCTAACAAATATCCCCAATAAAAAAACTGCTTCTCTATCACATTTCCATTAGTGAGGAAAAAGCAGTTCCATTGCCTTATTCTATTTTCGGAAGCTTGTCAGGATTTACCTTACCCCAAAAACATACTCTATCTTGTGGCTATAGGTTTCACCCGGATTCAACCTTGCTGTTGGGAAATCAGGGCGGTTTGGTGAATCAGGGAAAAACTGTGGCTCAAGGCAGAACCCATAGTTTTTGGTATAAGTTACGCCATTGGTGGTCTGCTTGCCATCAAGAAAATTCCCTGTATAAAACTGTACTCCAGGCATATTGGAATACATGGTAAATACCCTGCCTGTTCCGGCGTGATAGGCTTCAGCCATTTTTGCCAATTGGCCGTCATGCTCTTTTTTGACTACAAAATTATGGTCATAGCCGCTTCCCGTAGCTGCGATTCTTTCTCCGATTTTGTGGGCAGTAGTAAAATCAAATGGTGTACCCGCCACAGGCGCAATCTCTCCCGTCGGTATCAGCCCGGCATCCACAGGTGTATAGAAGTCTGCAAAAATAGTCATCTCATGCCCAAGAATATCTTCTTTCATGTCGCTCAGGTTAAAATAGCCATGCTGTGTGATATTTACAACGGTGGGCTTGTCTGTTTTAGCCTCAATGTCAATGGATAGCTTATTGTCTTTTGCAAGGACAAAAGTCATCGTGTTAGTCAAAGTGCCGGGATATCCTTCTTCACCATCCTGACTGACATACGTCATCTTGACACCTACCGCATCTTCCAGTTCCAAAACTTCTGCATCCCATATTTTTTGGTTGAACCCTTCTGCCCCTCCATGCAGGTGGTTTTCGCCATTATTAGTGGCCAATTCATAAGTCTGTCCGTCAAGTTCAAATTTACCTTTTGCAATTCTATTGGCATACCTTCCTGCAGTAGCCCCAAAAAAATACCTGTCATTGACGAAATCCTCTACATTCTCATAGGTAAGCATGACGTTTCCGGAATTGCCATCCCTGTCAGGTACGAGAATCCTCGAAATTGTTGCTCCATAATTAGTCAATTCCACTTCCATGCCATTACCGTTTTTCAGGTTAAAAACCTTGGCATCCTTGCCATTCATTTTGATATTTTTTACCATGATTTCAAATTTGATTTGCTCTTCCATCTTTTGTTCTTTGGGTGCTTGGCAAGAAGCAATGCAACAGAACAAGATGAGTGTTAGTGAATAGGTTAGGTTTTTCATTTTTGGGAGTTTGTTAGGTAATATAAAACTAAATACCAGAAATAGAGCCCTATTTTTAGTGAAAATCAATTTTGGGATTTTCAGTGGCTTCATTTTTGGAAGTAAGGTAGAAAAACTGTTCCAACTATGAAAAAAATCATCTTATTATCATTGGCTATGGCCACATTAAGTGTATCCTGTGTTTCCAAAAAGAAATACCTACAACTTCAGAATGACAAATTCCAAACTGAAGCTGCACTAGCTGAAATCAGGATGGAAAAGGAAACATTAGAAGCTGAAAAACAAGTATTGGAAGATAAAATGGGAAGGATAGAAGCCCGTGTTGCTGAATACAACAACAGGATCAATTCTTTGAAGGATGAAAGCGATTCCAAATTTACTTTGGACGGGAAAACTCCAATGTCTAACAATACTAAAAGTAAACTAAATGCGACTTTGGCAAATGTATCTGCAGAAGAACTTCAGGGAGCAAACAACCTTGAAGATTCCATCAATGTGGCGATTTCGCATAACCTGAAAAAATCCATCTCTGATGGCACATCCGAACAGGATGACGACATTCAGATCACAGTCGACAAAACTGTGGTGATGATCAATGTGTCAGACAGGCTAGTGTTTAACACCGGGAGCTATCAGGTGTCCAAAAATGCTGATGGTCTGCTTAAGAAACTGGCTGAAGTGATCAATTCTGAACCTTCCCTTGAAGTAATGATCGAGGGGCATACTGACCCTAGAACCATACAGACAGGCGTGCTTCAGGACAATTGGGATTTGAGTGTCAAAAGAGCAACTTCTATCGTCAGGATCCTTGAATCCAAATACGATGTCGCGCCGGAAAAATTGATCGCAGCAGGAAGAGCAAGCTATATTCCTTTGGTAGAAAATGACTCCAAAGAAAACATGGCCAAAAACAGAAGAACCAGAATCGTCCTTATTCCGGACATGGATAAGTTTTTTGCCATGATCGAGAATTAAGACGCTAAAAAAACTAAACCAATTACCACAAATAAAATCAAAAAAGCCGGGGATGTCCCCGGCTTTTTTTGTTTGAGGTTTTATGTCTCCAACATTACATGGTTCCTTTTGGTTCTTTGGCTACATAAGGCTCAAACAGATAATTTCTTGGCAAAACCTCTACCCCTGTGGTGACTTTGATCGGGGCTTCACCCGGATAGGTGATTTCCACAAAATACCCTTTAAATCCCTTTTCAGGTTCTTGGATTTCCACTTCATACCTACCGCTTTCATTCACCAATATTTCTGTCGCCGTCCATTTTGGTCCCAAAGCATAAATCCTAAAATCCCTGGCCTCTTCATTGTGGGCAGACCAAAGTTTGATGGATACAGGTTTTTGGCTTGGGTCTGTGGTGATCAGTATTTTTTCTCCTTCCATCTTCCACTCATATTTTGGACGAGTGGTTTTATTCAAAACCGAAGCATAAAAAGAAATCATATTGGGCAAAGCATCTGACTCACTCAGGTCGTGCCCAAAGTTGGGCACATATTGGATATGCTTTTCTCCGGGAAGACTATCCCAATAAAACTTCCAACTGTCCGGCAAAAAGAATTCATCCCCGGCCGCATTGATGATCAATTTTGGGATATCATACCGGTCCCGAAAGGAATAAGGTTCCGTGATTTCAAGAAGTCGATCATACTCTGCTGAACCTTGCCACTCCATGATTCCCTCCCTTACATAATCTTCCACCGCAGGAGACCATTCTCCATAATTTCTCCAATGATGCTGAAAAGAGGGAACCACATTGAGCAGGTCAATCACAATCGGAACAATAGCCACTACCCTGTCATCTACCGCCGCAGTCGTCCAAGTGGTCCATCCTCTTTTGGATGCACCTGCCACCACAAATTTGTCAAGCTTCTTGTTGTGCTCCTTTTGAGAAACCTCTGTAATGACATCCATCGCCAACTTGACGGCTTTGGTCATCGGCAAGCGTGACAGCCAATAGGCATCTTCATCTTTTGCTCCACCTTCCATGAATTTTCTCCAGCCATAGGCAATAATGGCATCTTCATACCTTTCACCAAATGTGTCATTGGCAAAAACCAAAGGCTGAAAAGGAACATTGAGGATCTGAGCTACTATAGAATTGGTCTGCATGGCCGCTGCCAAAATCAACTCATTTGGCTCCATGGGCATCTTGGAGTTTTTGCTTCCCCCACCGATATACATCATGCCGGTGTCAAACGGTGTATCTTTGGGAATCACCACTGACACGTAATGCCACCACTCTGTTTCGTCGACAATGTCTTTGGTCAGCCAGTGCTGTGAATACATCTTCATGACATGGTAATCATACCCCTCTCCCTCCGATGTATGGATAATCTCATACCTGAAAGTAGAGTCCGGCGCATGTACATAATCCTCCAAAATGGTGTCTGAATGCGTATTTGACTGAGAAACTTCTTCCGGCTTCTGTTGGCAGCTCCATCCTCCAATTATCAAAACAAAAAGGAGACAAGCTTTAAAAATCAATTTGTTTAAGTTGGGTTTCATCGAAATATCGTTAAATGTTTAGCATCTGAAAAGTTACAGAAAAAATACCAAAGGAAAATTTGAAAAAAATCAGGACCCTGTGACCTTCTCGGGATTTTTCGGTGAAGAGTTAGATAAAAAAACATAAAAACGAAAAAGCCGGATTTCACAAGAAACCCAGCTTTTCAAAATCCAATCAACCTTTATCTATTTGTCTTCCGGTACCAGAACTTTATCAATTACGTGGATGATACCATTGGAGGCCGAAACAGTTCCGATAATTTTGCCACCGTTGATCAGGATACTTCCATCTGCTGTCACTTCCACCATCAGTGACCTGCCATCCGCTGTTCCCAACTTTTTACCATTGGCAAAGGATTCGGGTTTGTAAACGCCCAACAGGACATGGTATTCTAGAATATCCCGCAGAGTTCTTTGATTTTCGGGTTTGGTCAGGGTTTCCAATGTCCCTGCAGGCAATGCATCAAAAGCGGCATTGGTGGGTGCGAAAACTGTAAAAGGACCAACGTTAGTCAAGGCATCCACATATTGGGCTGCTTTGAGGGCTGCTACCAAAGTGGAGTGGTCAGCTGATCCCACTGCTACCTGTACGATGTTGGGATTGGAGACATCATCCTGAACTCCCGATTGACCCACAGAAGCCGGGGATGATACAGTCTCTGCTGTTTGGGTTTGTTCTCCGGATCCACCGCAGCCAATCAAGAATAGCATTATGGCTAGAATTGGAAAATGTTTAACTAGTGATTTCATATTGTTTTGGGGTTTTGAATGTAGGACAAAAATAATAAAGGATATTTTTATCCTTTATGATAAAAGTCATACTTTCCCAGATAATTAAACCCAACCAAAAATATTTTATAGGAAGGCGATTCCTTTTGTGGAAAAAAAATCAGGCTAACCTTGCCAAAACCGTCGTCCCGTCTCCAACCTCCTCAGCCAACTGTTTCAGACTTTTAACAGTCAGCATATGGATAATCTTGGTGCGGACATTTTTAATTTCAAAATGCAACGGACAGGGATTTTCTTCAGAACATTGTTTCAGACCCAAGCTGCAACCATGGAATAAACCGTCACCGTCAATGGCCATAACAACATCTTTCAAGGTTTTGGATTCATGGCTCTTGTCAACAAAAAAACCTCCTGTAGGGCCTTTGAATGAACCTACCAACTGCTGCCTGACCAAAATCTGAAGAATCTTAGCTGTGAATGCATCAGGCGCATCTATCTCCTGACCGATCTCTTTTGCTCCTACTTTTTTACCCTCCAAGGTTTGTTTGTGGATATAAATTACTGCTTTAATGGCGTACTGACAGGTTTTTGAAAACATATGCTGAATAAATCTAATGCAGGTGACAAGAATAGGAATAGAAACCCAAATAAAAGATATTTTCATCTTATTATCGGTAATATTTATTACAGAAGTGGCTGATTTTTTTTTAGAATTTCGAAAAATGAATCAAACCGGAAAAAACGTAGATGACCAAAATCAAGTCATCACGAGTTTAGATAAATTGAAACATTGGGAGAAAATTTACCAAACAAAGGATTTTACTGAAGTGGGTTGGTACCAAAAAACGCCAACAGTTTCTCTTTCCTTTTTTGAAGAATCCAAAATCACAAAAGATGCCAAGATTTTAGACGTTGGTGGCGGAGACAGCTTTTTGGTCGACCACCTTTTGGATTTGGGTTACTTGCACGTGCATGTCTTAGACTTAT
>NZ_CDSBKL010000036.1:0-19411 GCF_977115555.1 Aquiflexum sp. | reverse complement strand
ACCAAAATGGGTGTTTTTGGAGCGGTAGTGATCGGTCTGATCGTGGGTGCGCTCATGAGTGCAATTACTGAATATTACACTTCTATGGGTAAGCGTCCTGTAAATTCGATCATCAAGCAATCTTCCACAGGTCATGCTACAAACATCATCGGTGGTCTTTCTTTGGGCATGGAATCCACTGTTGCCCCGATCTTGGTATTGGCAGCAGGTATTTACGGATCGTTTTTAAGTGCGGGATTATACGGTGTGGCGATAGCTGCAGCAGGTATGATGGCGACAACTGCGATGCAGTTGGCGATTGATGCTTTTGGTCCTATTGCTGACAATGCAGGTGGTATTGCTGAGATGTCAGGTTTGCCAAAAGAAGTGCGTGAAAGAACAGACATCCTCGATGCTGTAGGTAATACCACTGCTGCTACAGGAAAAGGATTTGCCATTGCCTCTGCTGCATTGACAGCTTTGGCATTGTTTGCCGCTTATGTTGGTATGGCAGGGATTGATTCTATTGATATTTACAAAGCTGATGTATTATCAGGATTGTTTGTCGGGGCTATGATTCCGTTTATCTTTTCTTCTTTGGCCATTGCGGCAGTAGGAAGGGCGGCGATGGACATGGTCAATGAAGTGAGAAGACAATTCAGGGAAATCCCCGGCATCATGGAGTACAAGGCTAAGCCTGAGTATGAAAAGTGTGTAGAGATTTCTACCAAAGCTTCTTTGAGAGAAATGGTTGCGCCGGGAGCAATCGCCTTGCTTTCTCCGATCATTGTTGGTTTTGCCTTTGGTCCTGAAGTATTGGGCGGTATGTTGGCAGGTATCACTGTTTCGGGCGTGTTGATGGGAATCTTCCAAAACAATGCCGGTGGTGCTTGGGATAACGCCAAAAAATCCTTCGAAAAAGGAGTCATGATCAATGGCAAAATGGAGTACAAAGGTTCTGACGCCCACAAAGCCTCAGTAACAGGAGATACAGTTGGTGATCCTTTCAAAGATACCTCAGGTCCTTCAATGAACATCCTGATCAAATTGACTTCCATCGTCGCTTTGATAATTGCACCGCACATATCGGAAGGTGAAGGTAACGGACATGTGCATACCGATGCGGAGGATGTTAAAGTTACCAAAGAAATCACTTACGAAGACGGAAAGAAAATAGAAACTACAGTTACTGTGACCGTCAATAAATAAGGAAGAGATTCCGATTTATAGTGAAGCCACCTGTGCATAACGGGTGGCTTTTTTTGTTTTTTATAAAGGGTAGCAGTTTTTTTATTATCTTTTTCATTCTAAAACCACTCCTCCATGAAATTCTCAAGATCAATCCTTCTTTTGGTTCTTTTCCTTTCCGTAAATGAACTGTTTGCACAATCTTTCACCATGGAACAGGTGTCTTCCTTTTCCTTTCCTTCTGAATTGGTGACTTCAAAGACGGGAAATAAAATGGCTTGGGCCATGAATGAGAAAGGACTCAGAAACGTTTATGTGGCGCAGGCACCCGATTTCAATCCCAGAAAAATCACCTCTTTTGATAAGGACGATGGTCAGGAAATCAGCAGCCTCCAGTTTTCGCCTGATGGGAATTGGCTGCTCTTTGTCAGGGGTGGCGAACATGGCAGCAATTGGGATCCGAATGTAGGTTTCAATCCGGCAAACAATTCAAATATCCCAAAAGTAGAGATATGGACAGTTTCCTTTGAAGGAGGCAATGCCAAGGCACTGACTGAAGGAGACTATCCCACGATTTCACCTGACAACAAAACCATTACTTACCTCAAAGGTGGACAAGTTTGGACTGTTGATTCCCAAGAGGGAAAAGCTCCCCAATTGTTTGAGGCCAAAGAAAATATGAACTCTATTGCTTGGTCTCCCGATGGAAAAAAAATATTGTTCGCTGCCAACAGGGGTACCCATTCATTGATAGGGATTTTTAGCGGAAGTGCTAGCCCCATCCAATGGATAGCCCCGTCTTTTAACCGGGACGTCAGTCCAAGATGGTCTGAGGATGGTCGGAAAATTGCTTTTGTGAGATTACCGGGAGGAAAAGGGGAGGCTTTGCCGATATTGGAACAAAGACACAGCCCTTGGGAAATCTGGGTAGCGGATGCCATAACAGGGACTGCGGCTAAAAGGTGGAAAGCACCGGAAACCCTCAGAGGTTCTGTCCCGACAACCAATGGAGGTTTTAACCTTAATTGGGTGGCCGACAACAAAATAGTCTATCTTTCCTATGAGGATGGTTGGCCGCATCTCTATGCGATGAATGCGGATTCGGGACCATCATTACAGTTGACCAAAGGCAACTATATGGTCGAGCATATCAGCTTGAGCCATGATAAGAAATTTCTGGTTTTTTCGGCTAATACAGGGTTGGAAAAAGCCGATATCGATAGACGCCATATTGGGATGGTAGCTGTGAGTGGAGGTGAAATGAAACTTTTGACTCAAGGAGAAGGGATTGAAGCCATCCCATCTGTATTTTCAGATAACAAAACAGTTGCCTATTTTTCAGCAACTGCCAAAAGATCACTTCTACCCTCAGTGGTGGATATTCAAAGTAAAAAATCAAAATTGCTTGCTGAAAACCTGATTCCTAGTGATTTTCCGGCAAAGAACCTGATTGTGCCAAAGCAAGTGACTTTCAAGTCCCCCGATGGCTTTACTGTCCATGGACAGCTTTTTGAAAAAGAAGGAGGACCCACCAAAAAAGCCGCTGTCCTTTTTGTCCATGGCGGACCGCAGCGGCAGATGCTTTTGGGTTGGAGTTACATGGATTATTATTCCAATACCTATGCGGTTAACCAATACCTGGCTGAACTCGGATTTGTTGTTTTGTCGGTCAATTTCAGGTTGGGAATAGGTTATGGCTATGAATTTCATAAACCCGCTAGAACTTATTGGCAGGGGGCGGAAGAATACTTGGATGTCAAGGCAGCCGGTGAATACTTGGCGGGATTGAATCAAGTGGATAAAGACAGGATCGGGATTTATGGCGGTTCTTACGGAGGATATTTGACGGCATTGGCTTTGGGCAAAGATTCAGGTCTATTCAAAGTCGGGGTAGATATCCATGGTGTCCATAATCTTTCGGGCAGGATGGAAATGCCTGAAGGATATGAAAAGGCTCCTGATTATGATGAAGCGGTAAAGACAGCTTGGTTTTCTTCTCCTCTTGCCTATATTGAAACCTGGACCTCCCCGGTCCTTTTTATCCATGGAGACGATGATAGAAATGTACAGGTCAGTCAGACCACGGATTTGGTCAGAAGGTTTGAAGAGCGCAAGAAGCCTTATGAATACCTGATTATACCTGGAGACAGCCACCATTGGATGGTATTTTCCAATATGGTCAAAGTCAACCAAGCCACTGCTGATTTTCTCAAAAAACACCTTAATCCCTGATGAATAAAGCATTATTACTGGTCTTCCTGTCTGTTTTGTTTTCAATAAAGGCAACAGAAGCACAGAAACTGAACGCAAGAAAAGTCCGAAAGATGTTTGAGAAATCCGACATCATGCAGGAACATTTTGTTGGATTTATCCTTGAAGAACAGGGAGGCAAAATCGTTTATGAACAGAATCCTGACAGGTATTTTGTGCCGGCTTCCAATACGAAACTTCTGACACTGTATGCAGCATTGAATATCCTTGGTGATTCCATTCCCGGATTGAAATATCATATCAATGGGGACTCTCTTATTATTTGGGGCACAGGAGATCCTTCTTTTTTACATCCCAAGTTGGACAACAGAAAAGTCTTTGATTTTCTATCCCAAAGTTCCTTTTCACTTTACCTGGCAAAAGATCCGGATATAGAATTTGAACCTAGTCCCTGGCGGGCAGACCTAAGCCATTTTCCCATGTACGGCAATGAGACAAGCATAAAATCCGATTCGAGTGGCAATCTTAAAGTCAATCCAGTTTCCATTTTGAAATATATCAGAGTGGATTCGACCTTGACAACCAATAGATTTGGATTTAGGAGATCAAAGGCCGGAAATGAATTGTTAGTACCTAATCTTCCTGTCCCTATAGGCTTTGATAGCGAATTACCATTTCCTATGGACATGGAGGTGACAAAGGTTTTATTACAGGATACTTTGAAAAAAGACATTACCATTATCAAAAGGCATAAGCCCATTGATGCCAAAACCCTTTTTAGCATACCTTCAGATAGCTTGTACAAGCACATGATGCTGCCGAGTGATAATTTCCTTGCTGAGCAGATATTGCTGCTTTGTTCTGGGGTTTTGGGAGATACTTTAGATGTAAATAAAACTATAGAATACAGTTTGGAAAACCACCTGAAAGGTTTAAAAAACAAACCCATCTGGGAAGATGGATCCGGCTTGTCAAGGTTTAATCTTTTTACACCCAATTCGGTATTGGAGGTATTGCATAAACTCGAACAAAAAGTGGGAGATACCGAAAGGTTAAAGACTTTTCTACCTGCAGGAGGGGTTTCGGGAACACTTAAGACTGCTTATCAAACTGATAATGGAAAACCTTTTGTATGGGCCAAAACAGGTTCGCTCAGGTATATGCACTTGCAAAGTGGATGGATAGAAACCCGACAGGGGAGGACCTATCGCTATGTATTTATGAACAATAACTTTGTAAGACCTACCTCAGAAATCAGGAATGAAATGGTCAGGTTAATGACTGAAATTCATGAGAAATATTGACTTACATTATTTTGTAATAATCTCTAAATCTAGAATTATCTATTTTTTCCCTAAAGAATTTCATTTATTCATCTGTATTTAGTCAACCTATAAAATAAATACCCTGTTTAAGGGATTGTCTGGAACTAAACAGCTAATTAAATTTACTTTTATTAGTTGTAGAGTATCTAACTTTATAAAGGACTAAATATGGAATCGGAAAGAAAGCAATGCCATTATTGTGGAAAATCAATTCTTGGAAGAATAGACAAGAAGTTTTGTGATGACTATTGTCGTAACAGCCATAATAATCAGAGAAGGATTGGGGATAGTGCGGAAGTCAGAAACATTATCGGATGCCTGAAAATAAACAGGAATATCCTTGAAGGTATTTTGGTAGATGGGGTAGAAAAAGTGAAAGTTCCCAAGGAACGGCTTCAAAGATTGGGGTATCATTTCAAATACCATACGCATACATTTATCAACTGGAAGGCAAATGTTTACACTTATTGTTTCGAATATGGATTTGTGGAACTTGAAGGGGGATGGGTTCTTGTGGTGAGGGATTTGGGGGAAAACCATAAAAATGCGGATAATAAAGTTGATTGAAATTGGGTATTCAAATGCTTGGTAAAGTTCGATTTCCTACTTGAAAAAGAACCTTAAGGTACTAGAATCTGTATAAGTTATAAAACGATCAGATTATGCCTCAATCTTTATTAAAATCAATGTATGACGACATTGCATTTGCGGAATTGAATGTCTGGTTGGCCAAAACGAGGAAAAAACCCGGATTTGTCAATAAGCTTACCAAAAGCACGCAGGAAGGTATTAATAGCTTGATTCCAGAAAAAGTACACCAAGTTATCACTTATGCGATTGAGAAGATGGTCAAAGGGGTGTTGTTTGGGACTAAATACATTACACCTTCTCCATTGCAAAACATGACTTTGGAAGAACGGGAGAAAAAAGTAAAGAAGATAATCAAAGTATATCAGAATACAGCCTCAGCAGAAGGAGCGATAACCGGGGCAGGAGGGATTTTGTTGGGATTGGCAGATTTCCCCGCATTTCTTACCATCAAAATGAAGATGCTCTTTGAAATTGCTGCTGCTTACGGATTTGATGTAAAAAAATTTGAAGAGCGTCTTTACTTGTTAAATATTTTCAAACTGACTTTTTCAAGTCAGGGAACCCGGAATCAGACATTGGCCCTGCTTGAAAATTGGAATGATTATATTTCAAAACTTCCAAAAGAGGTCTCCGATTTTGATTGGAGGGATTTTCAATTAGAATATCGTGATTACCTAGATTTGGTAAAGCTGGCGCAGCTTATCCCGATTATAGGGGCAGGAGTAGGTGCGGTTGCTAATTATCAATTGGCTAATAAACTTGGCCTGAATGCCATGCAGTGTTACCGGCTAAGGCATTTTGATTGGGAGATTTGATATTTGGGCACCATTCTTGATTTATATCATTATTACAATATTGTGGATTTATATTTCTTTTATGTTAAATTTGCAAAGCTTAAATTCTCTTCTTAGAGAGAAGTTGTCCACCCATCTAAAATTGAATATATGTTAAAGCCCAAGTTATTATCGCCAAAATCGATATTGTTGATTTTGTTGAGTATTGTAGTGATCTTCTCAGGTTGTGTAAAAGAAGAAAGTCCTGAGGATGTATCCCTGGGAGAACCTTATCAAGGTGGAGTTGTTGCCCATATTTTTCAGCCTGGGGAAGATGGTTATGTCGAGGGTAAAAAAACCGGAATCATCATTGCTCCTGTAGAAGAGGTTTTTGAATCACAATGGGGTTGCCAAGGGACTGCCGTTGGCGGGACTTCTACTGCAGTTGGAGGAGGAAGGAAAAATACTGAGTTGGTTCTTGCATTTCATGATGCTTTGCCCGACTATTATAACAACCCTACCCAATGTCATCCTGCAAATAACGGTACAGTGGCTGCCAGAGTAACTCTTGATTTTAATCTGGGAGGGTATAATGATTGGTTTATGCCAAGTCAGGGAGAGATGAATTATCTATATCAAAATAGGGATAAGATAGGAGGTTTTTCTGATGTTGAGTATTGGAGTTCCTGCGAAAGCAATAGGACTGATGCCTGCGTGATGTCTTTCATCACAGGAGAATTGTTGTCAAAGCCTAAAAGTGAAATTAGAAGAGTTAGGGTAATCCGATTCTTCTAATCCAGAGAAGAGATAAGAAAAAAACCTGTGGAATATGTCTACAGGTTTTTTTGTTTAAAATTGGATTTCTTTCATGAAAACTTATAAGCCAATGTCACTTCATATTCCGGATTGCTTCTATCGGGTTTCAGTCAAGGCACTTGTTTTGGATTCCTCAGACAGATTTCTTTTGGTCAAGGAAGAGAATGGGTTATGGGAGCTTCCCGGAGGGGGATTGGATTTTGGGGAAAAGCCCCAAGAAGGACTGCGAAGAGAATTGAAAGAAGAGATGGCTTTAGAGGCAAAGGCTATTTCAAACCATCCCCAATATTTTTTTCCTGCAATAAACCCCAATGGCCATTATATTGTCAATGCAGTATATTTGACAGAGCTTTATCATCTAGATTTCCAACCTTCACCCGAATGTTTGGAAATAAAGTTTTTCAGTGCAGAAGAAGTATTTGAAATCAAAGATTTAATGTATCCCAATGTTTTAGAATTTGCCAAGCTATATAGGATTTCTTAACCTATCAATGCTAATGCTTTATTTTGGTTTAAAAATCGGTTCCTTTTTCGCCTAAATCGATGCTTTTGATCCAGATATTCCGATACAATACATTGTGCCCTTCAGCTTGTAATTTGATACCCCCAGGACGGTCTGTGATTCCTTTTCCTCCATCATTACCTCCATCTTGTCCTGAATTTGGGCCGCCCCAAACCTGACTGATTTCCTTGTCTTCATGGATTTTTTTGCCATTGAAATAGATGGTAACCCGAGCTTTCTCGACCAACTTTCCATCTTTAAATCTAGCCGCCTTGAAATTGATGTCATAGGCATTCCATTTACCTATTCCGTTATATGCTTGAACTGTGGGTATATGTTCATTGATGATGGCAGCCATACCATGATCTCCATAATCCCCGTCAAGAACTTGGATTTCGTAACGGTTTTGAAGATAAACACCGGAATTGCCACCTTCATTCTGTATCAGAAATTCCACATGAAGCCTAAAATCCTTGAATTCCTCTTTGGTGACAATGTCTGCGGCACCGTATAGTCCTCCAGCAGCTGCCGGGTCATTGCTGTTCATTGCAGTGCCTTTGTCCACGGGATCTTTTACAATTTCCCACTTGATGGGAAGCTCAGCTTTGAATCTTGGTCCTTCCCAATACGTCCATTTTTGGTCCAGCATTTTCCTGCTTCCGTCAAAAAGCTGCTGCGCATCCTTGGGTTTTTTGATGCCGACACCTGTTTGGGCTATTGTCAATAATGGGGAAATGATACATGCGGCGAATAATATGACCCTGGATAAAATTTTCATGGTTAAATTGGTTTGATTCAAAGATCAAGATACTCAGCAATCAATTCAAATTGAAAATTTTTTATTCGACTGGAAATAATTTACTGTAATTTTTATTTCAAGCAGCTAATTTTTTGGAGTTGGATTATTTTTGGACAATAAGATTTTTAAATTGCCTTGAATTCCAATTATCTATTGAATGAGAAACTTCCAATTAGTTCTGATTTTAGCTTTGACATTTTCGGCTATTTCCTGTGAAACAAAGGAAAGTCAAATCAGTGCAAAAGACCATGCTGAAGAGGTGGAACTTTGGTATCAGGAGAGGGTTAGTTCTTTGAAATCGGATGAGGGATGGCTTAACCTTATAGGGTTATATTGGCTCGAAGAAGGGGAGACCACATTTGGTTCTGGTTTAGAATCTGGGTTCAGATTGGAAGACGATGGCTTCCCGGATTTGATCGGGGTTTTTACTTTAGAAGGAGACAAAGTTTTTTTTGTCCCAAGGACGGACAGTGTTTTTATAGGAGAAAATGAGGTGAAAGGAAAAGTGAAGGTTTTTGATGCAGGTACTCAGGAATTTGAAAAACTCACATATAACAGTCTCAGATGGAACATCATTAAAAGAGCGGATGCTTATGGAGTTAGATTGAGGGATTTGGAAACTGCCGCAGTCACCCAATTTGAGGACATTGAAAGATATCCGGTAGATTTGGATTGGAGGCTTGAAGCAAAGTTTGTCCCTTATGTTCCCATCCGCGAAATTCCGATTACGAATGTTCTTGGGCAAACAACTCCAAATCCCTCTCCCGGATACCTTGAATTTGAAAAAGAGGGAAGAACCTTTAAAATTGACGCTTTGGATGATGGTGATCAGCTATATCTGATCATTGCAGACAATACCAGTGGTGGGGAGACTTACGGTGGCGGAAGGTACATGTACGTCAAAAAGCCAACTTCAGGAGATAAGGTTATTCTCGATTTTAACAAAGCTTATAATCCTCCCTGTGTGTTCACTCCGCATGCCACCTGTCCTTTGCCTCCGAGGCAGAATATACTTGATTTGGCCATAACGGCAGGGGAGAAGACTTTTGGAGAACACTGAATGAAGCGTAAAGAAAAGTCTGACATATGAGATTTGAGACAAAGTTGAGATGAGAGTTTTTTTCAAACCTTTTGGTTTCATAGTGCTTTTTCGTATATGAAGAAATCGGAATTACCAACTAAGATTTGTCCGGTCTGTGGCCGGCCTTTTGCATGGAGGAAAAAGTGGGAAAAGAATTGGGAGAATGTGAAGTACTGCTCTAAAAAGTGTGCGGGAACCAAGAATTGACTGCAATAAAAAACCCAATTGAAGTTGATTCAATCGGGTTTTTTTGATTTATGCAAGTTATTTTCAATACTCAAAATCGCAGCTCAGATTGGTCGTCCCGATGGGTGCCCCATCAGGTATTGCCAATTCAGCAGGAATGCTGAATTCTTCCTTTTCACTGAAGAAATGATTGATTTTGTCGGCAAGGTATCTATGAAAGTCGTCCGATATGCCTTTGGTAGATGCGGATTTTGAAGTGGTTGATTTGCTTTGGTCTTTATTCCAGTTCCAATAAGCAATTTCACGCAATTGGTTTCTCGTAATTCCCTTCACCGTGGCAGTTGCTTTAGGGTCTTTGGCAAGATTGATCAAATGGTCCGTAAGCTTATTTTGAACCATCAGATTGATTTCCGAACTATAGGTTCCGTCATAATTACTACCAAAAACTTGTGCAGTGACTTTTTCTATTACATCCGAAAATGAAGGTAAACTTTCATCAAACAGTTTCTGCTGATGCAGCCTGTTTGCCCTGCCGGCCTCAAACAGAAGTCCAAAAGTAAGATCTACTACATTTTCAGCAGGTGCCAATGGATCGAAATTTAAACCGTTTCTCGAGGGGAATGTTTCCCTGTTTCTCAAGTACCCCATTGGACGTGGAGGCATCCTGTCCAAAATCTGAGAAGGTACGGCCAATTGCTCTGCCTGTATCGCATACAAAAGGGCATCTAAAGCTCCATTTTGCCTGGAGGCTTCTAATCTGGATTGAACTCTTTGGTTGTCTCCTTTGACTTTGTAAGTATAATCCAAGCCTCCTACTAGTTTGCTCGTAGCTTCCAATTGGTACCGATGCATCAAAAATAAGGGGGCCAATACTTCCTCCATCAATGCCTCGGGCTGGTTTTCATCTATGGAATTTAATCCAAATGAATTCAATTTTTTGGCACGCATGGCCATCATTCTCATGAGCTCATCCGGGGCAGAGGCGCCATTGTCCCAAAGGTGTGAAGTTGGATGACTTCCGCTTGGATGTCTTGAGTCCATGTCTGAGATAAAGGTATGTCCTGCAGCATAGGTATCTTCTAGTAGCTTTTTTAGATGGGCTTGTTCGGTTTGACCAGCAGGAACTGTTTCATACCCATATCGGATGGCCCATTTGTCCCATTCCCCGATTTTATCATCATAAGCATCTGAGATGTCAATATTCCCGTTGTCATCCATTTTGATCATTGGGTATGGATAATCCATGACGGAGGCGCGGTTGGTGGGAGAGGAGGCATAAGCATGCGCCAAGCCCAAAGTATGTCCGATCTCATGTGCAGAAAGCTGTCTCAACCTTGCCAATGCCAATTCAAGCATCTTTGGATTTTTGGGTTTCCCATCTTCAAATGGCTGTATCAATCCTTGAGCTATCAAAAAATCCTGCCTTACCCTAAGGCTTCCCAATGTTACATGGCCTTTGATGATTTCACCTGTCCTTGGGTCAGTGACCGAGGAGCCGTAAGACCATCCTCTAGTAGACCGGTGAACCCATTGGATTACATTGTACCTCACATCCATCAGGTCAGCACCTTCGGGCATCAATTCAACCCGGTAGGCATTTTTGAAACCTGCTGCTTCAAAAGCTTGCGCCCACCAGTTTCCGCCTTCCAACAATGCCGAACGGACAGGTTCAGGTGTGCCTCGGTCAAGGTAATAGACGATCGGTTCGACAACTTCTGAAATGGCAGCGGTAGGGTCTTTCTTTTCCAATCTATGTCTAGAAATATATTTTTTGACCATGGGTTCCCCAATAGGCGAGGTGAAATCCATGTAATCAATGTGGAAATACCCGGCTCTTGTATCAAATACTCTTGGGGTATAGTTGCTGTCAGGCAGCTCGATGAAGGAGTGTCGCTGACGAACAGTTACAGATTCGGGTGAAGGGGTAACAGACCTGATATAGGCACCTGTAGGGTTTCCGGTCAAGGTTACAATTGCTTCTACTTCCGTGTTTTTTGGGAAATTTTTTGTCATGGGATAGTGAAGCGCACTGCGAGAAAGATCAGGTTTGTAACTTCCCTGCCTTGCAGACCCCAGTCTTTCTCCGACCATATGCGCATCCTGCATGTAGAAGTTCGTGGCATCGACAAGGTATTTGCCACCCTCCGAGTTACTGATTTCAAAGCCCCATAATACTGATTCAGCGAAAGCATCTCTTACTGATTTTACTTCTGAAGGATTGTCACTGTACGCCCTGAACTCATAATTTTTATGAACCAATAAAAGTTTGTTGCCGGCTTTTCTGAATTCCACGATGCGAGTACGGCCTAATTGGCCTCTATCAAGACCAATGTCATTAGAACCAATACCAGCTGGCATGGAATTCACATAAAGGAATTCAAAGTCAAGTTTGTCTACCTCAAGATAGATTTTTCCTTTTTCCTCATCGGTATAGAAGGTAAAGAAGCCTTCTTGCTTGGAAAGCTTACTTTTGTCAATACTTTGGGCAAATGATAGGGTAGATAGAAATATGAAGAAGGTGAGATTCAGTAGAAGTGTTTTTTTCATAGTACGGTGGTTTTGATTTCTAAATTTATCAAAAACCACATTTGATGGGAGTACCGATGGTGGAAATTATCTGTTGAATTGGTATTGAAGCTGAAAGACGGTTTCTGTAAACGTATTGCCTTGGATTTCCTGAAGGCCGCTTCCAATGACATTTCGATCTGTAAAAATTGTTCTGCCTATCCTCGCCCAAAAAGTAAGCTTGGGGCTGATTTTGTATTGTCCCAATAGGTAATACCTCATTCCCTGACCGTTCAGAGCAGGGATGGAAAAAAGCCAAAGCACGTTCCTTTCATAAATAAATTGCCTGTTGTCGTAGTCTTCTGTATCAAACAGTACTATTCTGCCAGAGAACCTCCATTTTTCATAATCCACATTGATATCCTGACTGATTGCAAAACCCCTGGTTTTTTGCCCATTAAAGTCAAACCTGCTCGACATAATTCTGGATTTTATACTCCAATGTTTGTCCAGACTATAGTCCAGATTGAAGGCATAGTTCCATTTTTTTCCTTGGGAAAGTTGGTAGGCCGACTGGAAATTATTCGGCAGTTCAGAGACATTTCTCGCTTTGGATTCCTCTCGGATCTGGGCAAAAAGCAGTATTTTTCTTGAGGGAGAGTAGGTAAACCTGGTCAGCCATTCCTGTCCTGAAGAAGGTGCATAGACCCGGTATTTCAGCCAGGGAAACCTGAAATAATCATAGTAAAGAGACCAAGAAATCTTTTGATTCGGTTTGTAATTCAAGCCAAAATAAAGTCCGTGTTCATTGATGGGACGGGTGCCTTCGGAAAAAGCATTGCCATAGAAACTGTGAAAATCCCTGTCAAATCGTCTCCAAAGAACCGAAAAACCAAGTTTAGGATGTAGGCTACTCATCATCCCGAGGACTGAACCCTTTCCACCGCTTTTGGATATGGCAGTTTCGCCGAAGAAAAAATAATTTTGATAGTTGTATGCAAAATATAGGCTGTGAAGGTGGTTTTCTTTTCCAAAAAATTCAAACTGATTATAGACCTGACGGTTTCTTTGAAAAGGCTGTCCAAATTGTGTGTAAAGGGAATTTACTCCCACCTGAAAATCCCTTTTTCTGCTTTGATAATGGACGTTTCCTCCCAGATTTTTCTCTCGGATTCTGTTTTTATAATTGATTTCTGTGGCTGTCCGGTGAAGTCCGCTGCTTTGAAGTGAGGTGATGATTTCTTCCCCGGTTTCCAATGAATCGAGTTGGAGTTGAAGATTTCCATCTCTTGGAGCATTGGATGCCATCAGAGTGATATTGATTGGCCCGGCTTTGTAGGTGGCGGCCATGCCTCTGAAAAACCCAAATTCCAATGCTGCTGTGTAAGGTCTGATTCCTACAGTACTCCGCCTTACCGTGGTGATGGTTTCTGCACCTTTTCCGACTCCAAAACCTGCCCCAAAAACCAATCCTTGACCCGTTTGCATCTGAAAATCTCCGATTGAAACAGCCTTTAAGTTTCCTTGGTTGTAAAGTGTAAAATGGTAGGAAAAAAAATTGAAGCCATATCTTTTTGTCCTTGGATTCCAGGTAAACTGCTCACCTGAGTCTTTGTCAATCGTAAAGCCAAGGCTGAAATCCTTTGAATGTTGCATACGGAATCTGCCATAAAGGTTACTCGGATCGCCAAGATACCTACTTGTCAGGGTTCCATTTCCCAATGTATCCGGCGCGGTATATCCTTTTCGGGTTTCCCAAACTCTGTTTTGCCTGAAAATAAAATACGCATCCCTTGATCTGATAATCCTGTCTTTAAGTGATTCCTGTGTCTTTTCTGAGTCCTCCAAAACCACGAAAGGAAGTAATTTATAAATCGTTTCCAAGTCAAAGTCCGGAATTGCCTGCAATTCATAGATGGAAATGAATTTCCCAAATTGATTTTGATATGCTATGAAGTTGTTTACTTGGGTGGGAGTCAAAATAAATAGGGACTTTAATTCCTCTGCATTGGTTTTGTTGAGATTGATTGGATTGAGAAATACCTGTAAAAGGCTTTCATATAAATCTTCGTAATTCTCGTCGGTTCTTTGCATGCCAAAAAGTTCCTCAATGAAATTTTCGATATTGATTTCACCTTTCCGATAGGTCTGTGCGGAGGCGAAATGCGCCATTAACATCACCAGTATTCCTATGGATAGGAGGGCTTTCATTTGTTCAGAAACAAATAATTGAAAGAAAAATGATGGGTATTTCCAAGACTTGGATGTTGGGTCAATGCATAATCTATGTGGAATCTCTTTGGGCGGAAGCCGACCCCAAAAAAGAACTTATTGGGTTGTGTGTTCATTCCTACTCTTGCCCAAACCCTTTCCAATAGGTTGTATTCAAGACCCATTTTCAGTAAAGGATCGAGGAGAATGTCTTTTTCCGCTTCGAGGTTTACCATTACTTTGGAATTGGGGCGATAGGAAATTCCCGCCTTGACTGTAGTCGGCAACCTGTCATCTGAGTTTTTGCCATATTTTGCCCGGGTGACATTGTAGACATGAGCGCCAAAAAACAATTCAGGAGTCAATTCTGCCACCCCTCCAAATTCAATTACTGCAGCTGCCCCCCTGCCGAATCCTTCGATACTCGTCTGTAAATAGTTGATTTTTACGCCCAAACTTGCAATTCCCAATTGATTGGAAAAACCGATCCCAATCTGATTTTGAGAGAAATGTTCCGAACCAAAACTTGAAATCCCCAGCCCAAAAGCTTTGTTTTTGCCTTTAATGACTGCAGCTGCTGCTAAAGTGGTAAGTTCATCGATGTTTAGCCGATGGTCGTATGAAAAAGTGGCCTGCGTATTTTCTGTTTTTGCAAGGCCTCCGACATTGTTGAAAATACTCCAAACATCTCCCAATGTTACATTGGCATTTCCCAATCCCATGCTTCGCCCTCCCCTTGGAAATGCTTCTGTACCGGTTTGGGAATAGGCATTACTACAGACCAATGTCAGAAATAAGACCAATAAAAATTTTATGAAGTCTGCCATGTCCTGTAAAACCGATACAAAACCGGTTCAATTAAAAATACAAGGACAAAAGGAAAGGAAAAAATAGCTAACCGATATTAAACGTTTAACTTTCGTTTACCTCAAAAAGGTGCTCTGAAATTTACAAAAAATGCCTGTCCCCCTGTGTTGTTAAGAGAGTATTCAAATCTGAATACCATATCGTAAAGTGTCACAATGTCAAGACCCGGACCATATCCGAAAAGATAGGTATTCGTTAGGCGGGCATTGTCAGGAAGGTTGTTTCTATCATTGACAAATCCGTGGTCAAAATTAAATCCGAGATACATCTTGAGCGGGAGGTAGGAGAATTCTTCCAAGGGAACGTATTTGCCGATATCATATCCCACATCGACAAATTTGAATCTGAAGCTGTTTTTATGCACTAGGGTTTGCTGACCCTCTACCACATTTAGTTCATACCCTCTGATAAAATATGGATTATATCCGATTCCTCTTACCAATGTGAAAGGTTGCCTTTTTCCAAAAAATGAACTGATGGACAATCCTGTAGCAAAGTTAAATTTATCACCGATTTCATAATATTTATTGGCATTGATGGTTATTTCTGCATCGTTGATGTCATCTGAACCAAATAGTCCATATTTTGTCAGGCTAAGGTTTAAAAGCTGTCCTTTGGTTGCATATTGGATATTGTTTCTTCTGTCATGTCTATAGGTATATCCCAAAACAAAATAATTAAGTTTGTTGCCTTCATGGAGGAAATAGTCAGGATTTTGGACAAATACGTCCGGATTAATGATAGTACTATTGTATCCAAAGGTTATGAAATTGAAATTATAATAACTTCCTCTATAGCTGTATCTTAAAAAAGCCGATAAATTTCTTCTAAGAATCTCCTCGTTTTCATTTGTGTAGAAAACCTGCTTGTTGAAGGCTGATTTTACAGGAATTGTTTTTTGGGTAAAATAGGTAAATTGACCTGTGATACCATGATTTTGGTTTTTGTCCAAGTATGGAATGCTGTAAAGGACTTCAAAGGCCCTTACAAATCCAAATTGAGCACCAACTCTCAATTTTTCATTCCTTCCTCCCACATTGTTATGTATCAATCTCGCTCCGTAATTTACCCTTGAAAAATCCCGGTTTTGGTTGGTCCACCACTCAGCGAAATTTCTATCTGCTAGATTGAAGATGATGTTTGGGATGATATACCATCTTTCAGTTACCGAAACCAAAAGCTCAATCTGTTCAGTGTCGGTGAGAAGTGGGGTAATCTCCACACTGGTGAATAGTTGCAGGTTATAGATTTTTTGTTGGTCAGCCTGAATCATCGAAATCAGTTCATCCCAATCGTAAACTACTCCTGTATTGAGATCTATTTCCCTAAGAATAATATTCTTTCTGGTTTTTTCATTGCCCACTATAAAAATATTATTGATGACCACTTTGTCAGGATGGCTCACTGACGTGCTGTCCCTTTCAACATCTTCTGTTTGGGCCATAGCAGTATTTACCTCAAAAAATCCAAGGAAAAGAAGGAAGGAAAGAAAGCTATGTTTGTAAAATTTTTTCAATAGAAACGGTACTTAATTAATATTTAAGGAACTTTAGCTGACCATATTTCTTTATCAGTGAAATATAAATGCTTTGAAGACCATCATCCGCAAGATCGCCATATTCCCTGTGTTGGTTTATCAATATGTGATATCTCCACTTTTTCCGGCTTCCTGCAGGTATACGCCTACATGCAGTCAATATACCAAAGAAGCCATATTGAAACACGGGATTTTCAAAGGAGGTTGGTTGGGAATCAAAAGGATTCTAAGCTGCCATCCTTGGGGAGGTCACGGTCATGACCCCGTACCCTAGCCGGCTTTTGATTTGAATCCTTTTTTTAATGCTAATCCGACCAATATCAAGCCACCGGTCACCAAAGGAATACTCAACCACTGACCCATATTTAATGTAAGTCCCTGCTCAAAGTCAACCTGATTTTCTTTCAGGTATTCCCAAATAAACCGCATTCCAAATACAGAGATCAAAAATAGTCCCAGAAGCAATCCGTCAGGCAGTCTGGATTTATATGTCATCCAAAGCCACAGGAGAACGAGGAAAATCACAAAATAAGAGGCAGCCTCATAAATCTGTGTGGGATACCTTGCAACTCCGAAAGTATACACGGTAGCCAAATAATGATCTCCTTTATCGGCCAAATCAAAGTTTAATTTCGTGTCACTACTTTCTGACATGTATTTTTGAGAACTTTTGAACTTTGTCAAAACATATTTGACATCTGTTTCCAATGTCGTCCTTAAATCAGCCTCACTAAATCCTCCTTTGTCTATTTTGATGTCAATGTTGACAGGGACTATTCCTGTTCCGGTTAATTCTGACTCTCTGTTTTCGGGTTTGTAAGCACTCACTTCTTGTACAGGAATCCGGAGTGTTTCCAAGATTTCTTCTGTGTCCCTGGCATATACGAAACCGCTGTCAGTTCCGGTTGGTTTTCCACCAATCTCAGAGTTCATAAGATTCCCCATCCTTATCATGGCACCTGTCATCGCCACTACGATGACTATCCTATCCACCACCCATAAGTAGGTTTGTGTAGGGACTTTCCTGGCATACAGGTAAAGGGCAAATAAAATAGCAATGGCAGCACCATGACTTGCTAGTCCACCTTCCCAAACTTTGAGTATTTCAATCGGATTGCTGAGGTATTTTTCGGGTTCATAAAAAAGTACATGCCCCAATCTTGCTCCGATAATAGTGGCCAATACCATGTAAATCGTCAGCTTGTCAACAAGCCTGTCATCCTGACCTTCCTTGCGGTAAATGTAGATCATCACCTGCTGAGAAATAATAAAGCCAAATGCAAACAATAAGCTATACCACCTCAATCTTTCAAAACTTGGGAAAACGGCAGCATTTGGGCTCCATACGATATAGTCTAGTATCAGTTGTAATGTCATAATGTTTTCTGTTTTGGGATCAGGTGATTAATTTGAGATTTAATTTTCATCCATTTCTTTCAGCTCCTCTTCATATCCTCCGGATAGAATCGGGAACCTGTACCATGTTTTGGGATCAACGTTAAATTCATCCAAATGAAACGAAGGTGCCAAACGTTCCCTTTTCCATTGGTTGCGAGACCAAAGCCGGAAGAATTTTTTGATATAACTCTTTAGTATCTCACTTTCTACGTTCAATTCCTCTTTAAGGATCAGATAAATATCGAGGGGAGACCTCTTGTCCCTGATTGCGAGCCGTTCAATCTCCACGATGACTGAATAGGGCATCAGGTCTGTTTCATCCGTTTGTTGGTTTTCTGAAGGGCGGAGTTCAGCAGTAGGTTGCAAGCCGTTTACTTTATTCAATCCTGTATACCCAAGCTCCTTCTCAGCCCAACGAAGCCATTGTAAGATAAAATACTTATCCACTGCGGCTATAGGAGAGATGCTTCCACTTGTATCCCCATCCATAGTGGTATAGCCTACATCTCCTTCACTTCTATTGGAAGTGCTCAAAAGCAGTGCATTTTTTATATTAGCCAGCATCCAGATAATCGGGGACCTTGCTCTGGCTTGTATATTTTGAAGAGCGATATCATCTTCTTTCCAAGAGAGTTTCCTTCCAATCGATTTTTCTATTTTTTCAATGTAGGATTTTACTTCATCAGTAATTTCCCAGTGAAGGAATTCTGCTCCGATGCTTTCAGCTAAGAATTTCGCGCTTTGAAATGTTGAAAAAGATGAATTGTCGGATGCCTGGTAAGCAGTAGTCAGGACTTGTCCTGTTATTTCTTTGACAGGATTATTGGTCAAAGGTGTAAATGATAACCCTAATTTTTTCAAAAAAGCATTGGCACCAAGTTCTTCCACACCCCTTCTGACCATTTCAGAAACCAATACAGCGATTGTCGACGAGTCAGCACCTCCGCTGAGTGAGAGGACAAAACCCTTGCTTTTGCTTTTTCTCAAGTAATCAAACAATGCCAAGGATGAGGCCTTGGCAAATTCCTCATTTTTATGGTGGGAGCTTTGGACTTCAGGATAGTTTTCGGTTTGTCTGTCATAATCAAAAGTCAACACCTGAAAATCCTCAAAAGAAAGCAGCTTGTTTTTCAATATGAGCCTGCCGTTTTTTGAAGCTAGGATTTCTCCATCAAAGATCATTCTTCCTGCTTCATTCCCTAAAAGGTTTACATAAAAGTAAGAAGCATTAAAAAGCAATGAACTTTCATTGACAAGTTGCTCTCTCAATATACTTTTTCCCATCGCAAAGTGGCTAGCACTGGGATTGAAAATAATGTCAACATTTCTGTCTTTAAGTCGGAATCCGGGCCTAAAGGTTCCCCTCCACGCATCTTCGCAGATCTCAAAACCATATTTTATTCCTTTCTTTTCAAAAACAAGATCTCCAAAAGGAACCTGAT